>JANMRJ010001062.1:0-1956 GCA_031370985.1 Acidimicrobiales bacterium | reverse complement strand
CGAAGTGCGCCGCGGCCACGGGGTCGGTCGGGACAGCCCATTCCTCCCGAGCAGCTTGGGTGCCGCTGGGGGCGGGGGCGGGCCCTGCGCCGTTGGCCTGCTGGTTCTCTGCGGCGGGAAGCGCGCCGGCGCCCTTCAGCGCCTGCTTGCCCTGGGACAGCTGGCGCCGGCGCTCCTTGGAGACGGAACGCCCGAAGTGAGCCGCGGCCACGGGGTCGGTCGGGACAGCCCATTCCTCCCGAGCAGCTTGCGAGCCGTTGGGCGCGCCTTCACCGTTGGGGACCGCGGGGGCTGCCCCTGCGCCGTTGGCCTGCAGATTCTCGCCGGCGGGCAGCGCGCCGGCGCCGTGCATCGCCTGCTTGCCCTGGGACAGCTGGCGCCGACGCAACGTCGCCGCGTCGCGACCGCCGCGGGCGGCGTCTCGGAACTCGCCCAGTTCAGCGGCGTCGGCGGTGTCGACCGCGTACATTCCCATGCTCAGCCAGCTCCACCGCGGTAGACGACGAAGGACTGCGGGCCGGCGCCGTTCAGCGCCTGCTTGCCCTGAGACAGCTGGCGGCGTCGCTGCATGGAGAAGGCGCGGGCGAGACGGGCGGGAGGGACGCCGTCGGTCGTGACCACCATCCCCCTGGGGGTGGAAGCGGTGGGAGGCGTTGGCGCCAAAGCGGACCGGCCGGCGGCGAGCGCCCGGCGCCGGGACATTGCCGCGGCACGGCCGTACCGGGCCGCATCTCGGGGCGCGGCCAGGTCACCGCTGTCGGCGCTCTGAACCACGTGCATTGCCATGTTCAGCGGGCTCCGGCCCGGTGGACGATGAAGGCCGTCCCCTGAGACTGCTGGAAGTTGTCGTAGCCGATGAGGCGCACGTGGTGACCGGGATTGGAGCGGTGACAGTTGTCGAGCTCGGACAGGACCTTGTCGACCGACCGCTCACCGAAGAACGGAAGCTCCCAGAGGTACCAGAAGTTCGACATCGACTTCTCAGGCTCGGTGTGCTCGATGGCCGGGCTCCAGCCGGACTCGATGAGGTATGAGATCTGTTGGCGGAGCCGCTCAGGCGTCATCGGAGGCAGGTAGGAGAAGGTCTCCACGTGGCGGGGGGTGGGCCCGTAGGGTTGAATGTGCACGTCAGTCTCCTTTCGGGGCCCTTTTCTTCGGGGGCCAGGGGGGTGAGGATGCCGGGAGGATGGGCCCGGCGACCGGCCCGCGATCAGGCGATCTTGTCCACGGTGTCGAACTCGAACTTGATTTCCTTCCACGTCTCCATGGCGATCGCCAGCTCGGGGCTGTTGCGGGCCGCTTCGGTCAGGATCTCGCGACCCTCGCGTTCGACCTGCCGGCCCTGGTTGCGTGCCTCCACGCAGGCCTCGAGCGCCACCCGGTTGGCGTGGGCGCCGGGTGCGTTGCCCCACGGGTGGCCGAGCGTGCCGCCGCCGAACTGCAGGCAGGCGTCATCGCCGAAGATCGCCACCAGGGCGGGCATGTGCCAGACGTGGATGCCTCCGGAGGCCACGGGCATGACGCCCGGCATGGATGCCCAGTCCTGGTCGAAGAAGATGCCGCGCTTGCGGTTCTCGGGCACGAAGCCCTCCCGCATCAGATCGATCCAGCCGAGGGTGGCCTCACGATCGCCTTCCAGCTTGCCGACCACGGTGCCGGAGTGGAGATGGTCGCCGCCGGACAGACGCAGGCACTTGGTGAGAACCCGGAAGTGGATGCCGTGCATGGGGTTGCGGTCGACCACCGCGTGCATGGCGCGGTGGATGTGGAGCAGCATCCCGTTCTCGCGACACCAGTTCGCCAAGCCCGTGTTGGCGGTGAAGCCGGCGGTGAAGAAGTCGTGCATGATGATCGGGGCGCCGAGCGACTTGGCGAACTCGGCTCGCTTGTACATCTCCTCCGGCGTGGCCGAGGTGACGTTGAGGTAGTGGCCCTTCTTCTCGCCCGTCTCGGCCG
>JANMRJ010001044.1:0-5561 GCA_031370985.1 Acidimicrobiales bacterium | reverse complement strand
GGATGCCTACTGTCAGCTCAGGTCGAACGTACCGCCCGCCCGCCCGCCCGCCCGCCCGGCTCTGCTCGGCGAGAAGCCCGACGAGGCCTCCGGGCCGGCGTCGCTCACGATTGCAGCGTAGCCACGGGTCCGGCGCCGCTGGGGCGCCGCCGGCGGCGTTGGCGGTAGCCCGAATCAAGTGATGCGGAAGACAGGCCCGCGGGGCACCACCGGGAGTCGCGCGCCCGCAGGGATCAGCCATGCGTGCTGGCGACGGATGCGAACGGCGTCGCACTGGCCGTCGGTGATGACGAGGATGGGCCCGTCGTCAGGGAAGTCCTTCGCCACCTCCAGCAGGTCGATGCCGGGCTGGAGGACCGTGCCACCGCGCCCTCGCACCTGCACGCGCCCGGCGATCTCGAAGGGCGACAGGTAGCCGGCGTCGTAGGCGGCGGCGTCGCAAAAAACCACGCGCACGGCGGGAACGTCACGCGTGACGGCGTAGCTGGCGATGGCGCCAAGGGCTTTGGCGAGCAGGACACGCTCCATGGAGCCGGAGGTGTCGAGGACGACGCCGAACGTCCGCCGGGCCACAAGTTCCTCGGGCAGGTGCAGGCCAGGCCGGGGAATGTCGGGTGTCGCCGACTGGCGCCGGCTCAGGCGCACGTAGGTCCGCCGGCGCTCCAGCATTGGGAAGTGCTCGTCGAACCATCGGGCCAGCTCCACATCCCACTCCGGGGCCGGGTGGGCAAGGGCGTTGATGGCCTCTACGAGCCCAGCAGGCAACAGTCCGCGACCAGCGTGGCGGTGCAGGTCCAAGCCGGCGGCCAGCGCACGGCGGTAGAACTCGTCGAGATCCACCGCCGCACCTGTCTCGCCTGGGCGGGGGATGCGTCCCGGCAAGATGTCGGGAAGGCCGGGGCCGCGGGGGGTCCGTAGCTTCCGGCACCGGCGGAGGTCGGTGGCGATCTGGTCGTAGACCTGCTCGGCAGACTGTCCTTTGAGGCTGGGGTCGTAGAGCACACCCTCGGGCATGTCACCAACCGCCATCTCCGCCAGCCAAGCGTTGACAACGAAGTCGCACGCAATGTTCCAGAGGTATGGGTCGCGTCCGCCGGTTCGGGTGTCGTGGCGCAGGCCGGCGTGGAGCAGCTCGTGGCCGATCACGAACCGCCGCTCCTCCTGGCTCAACGGGGCCTTGGGGTTGACGTACAGCTCCCCGGCAACAGGCGACACCGCGGCGATGGAGATGTCCATGCGGGCGCAGATGTCGGCTTCCTCGACGAGACGGAGGCCAGACGCCAGCGATCCCAGCAGCGGGAAGTTCGACACGAACCAGCGCAGCGCCGCCTCCCACCCACTGCGCCGATCCGACCGTGCGCTCAGCGTGGCCAGCTCGCCGCCGGCCACGGCCACCGCTGCAGCGACGGCGGCCTCCAGGCCGTCCGCGAACCGACGGTCCCAGTCCACCTTCCAGACCGGGACCATCGGCTGGCTTGGCAGGTCACCGCCAGGGGCTGTGCTGATCGCAGCCAGTCCGTCAGGAAAGTCGCGGATCCGGAGCTCCGCGGCGAGGAGGTGCTCCGACCCGGCTGACAGTTGGCCGGAGCCGATCCAGGCCGGCAACACGGGATCGGCAACGACATCGTCGGGTGGACGCCCGATCTTCAGGGAGAACAGGAAGCGGTTCACGGCCAAGCAGGCGGCGACGTTGTATGACCGGTCGATCCGGCCCGAGGCCGGCCCGGGCTGGACGTGTCCGAAACCCAAATGGAGCAAGCAGTGGGCCACGACCCAGGCCCACTCATCCGGTGTCGCCCGCCGGGTGGCGTTGAGGTGCACACTGCCGCTCTGGGCGACGACTGCCCACCCATCGGCTGGGCACGTAGTCACGCCCCTGGCGGCCTCAAGGCTGGTGGCGCCGGCGAGGGGCGCGAACAGGGGGTGGTTGCGGATCTGAGCGATTCCGGCATTGCGAGCCTCGGTCGCCGGGTCGCGTGCCGGCCCTGGCGCAGAGCGGGGCCGAGCCATGGTCAGCGGGAGTCGCGCCCGGCGACCAGCCGGGGGAGGTCACGCACGACCTCGGTGAGAAACCACGTGGGCAGCCCCGCCCCGTCGGACCCGTCGGCGTCCGCTCCGTCGTCGGCCACCACCACCTGGGCGATCTCCAAGCTGATGTCAGCCAGATCGACGAGCAGCGCCTTGGCTCGGTGGGCCAGTTGCGTCGCCGCTGCTGAGGAGCCCCGCTTCTCCCGAGGAAGCTCCTTGGCCAGCCGCGCCCGGAGGCTCTGGGCCAGGAAGAACAGCACGTCGCGGTCGGCGGCGTCCGACGGCCAGCGCAGTGTTCCCTTGAGGATGGCGTCCAGGTCCCAGGCGTGGCGGATCTGCTTCACGAAGGCCCGGAACTGGCCGGCGTGAGGCGGGCTCACGCAACCCGCCGCGAGCAGAAAGAGGTCATCGTCGGTGATGTCGGCGTCGTAGGAGTGGAGGCCGTCGGACAGCATGTGCCACGAACGTGGCGTCGAGAAGGGTTCCTCGTGCTTGGGCGGCGCCGCCGTCAGGTGGTCGGGGCGCATGGCGACGTAGTCCAGGACCCACGGGTGGATGCCGCTTCGCCGCGCCCACGCCAGCCAGTCACGCGGGGAGGCCGGTGTGCTGTTGATGTCTACACACCGCTCGTTCAGGAGGAAGCCCATGACGACCTGCCCGAAGCAGTCGTCGCCTGCCGTCAAGGCGGGCGTCTACACCCGGATCTCCTCGGACCCGAGCGGTCAGCGCGCCGGCGTCGATCGCCAGCAGGCCGACTGCGAAGCGCACTGCCAGACACGGGGCTGGGAGGTCGTCGAGGTGTTCTGCGACAACGACGCCTCCGCCCACGGGCGGAGACCTCGACGGGCCTACGAGCGGATGCTGGCTGCCGTGGAGTCGGGCCGAATCGACGCGATTGTCACGTGGCACAACGACCGCTTGCATCGCTCACCCAAGGAGCTCGAGGCCTTCATTGATCTCGTCGAGCGCAGCCGGCTCCGCCTTGCCGTCGTCACCGGAGGTGACTATGACCTCACGACCCCGGACGGACGGCTGTCAGCGCGAATCGTGGGTGCCGTCGCCCGGAAGGAGTCCGAAGACCGAAGCCGACGGGTGCGGCGCAAACACCTCGAGCTCGCCGAGCTGGGCAGGCCGGCCGGCCAGCTCGGTTGGGGCGTGCGCAGCGACGACGAGCGGGATCTGGTCCGAGAGGCCGCCAGCCGAGTGCTCGAAGGCGACGGCCTCATGACGATCGCTCGAGACTGGAACAGGCGAGGCGTGCCGGGGGCGTCTGGCGGACCGTGGGGTGCGCCCACGCTGCGCAGGGTGCTGTTGTCCTCCCGCGTGGCCGGACTGCGCGAACACGGCGTCGACCCCAGCGGTAGGACACTCGGAGACCTGAGCCCGGCCGTCTGGTCGGCGGCCCTCGACCGCCAGACGTGGGACCAGGTGCGAGCGGTGCTCCTCAATCCCGACCGCAACACCAACGTCCGCAAGGCCAGCAGGTACCTGCTCACCGGCTTGATCCACTGCGGGGGCTGTGGAGCCGCCCTGTTCTCCCGGCCGCGCAACAACAGACGGCGGTACTTGTGCGCTGGACGTCGGCCCGGGCATCAGCTTGGGATCATCGCCGTCGAGGAGCTCGCGACGGACTTCGTGCTCGGGTTGCTCACCACGCCGTCTGTACGAGGGGCGCTGCTCGCGCAGGCCGGCGCAGGCGATGACGGGACGATGGGTCGCACGCTCGCCGATCTCGGCGGGGCGCAGAGCAGGTTGCAGGCCCTCGACGACGACTTCTACGTCCGTGGGGTGCTGTCCGAGGGGCGGTACATGTCGATCAGGGTCAAGCTGGAGCGGGAGATCGACCGCCTCCACGTCTTGGCAGACGCCGCCACCAAGCAGCGGATCGTCCTGCACCCCGATCCCCGTGCGTTCTGGGCGGAGGCCGACTTCCAACAGCGGCGGGATCTGGTTCGGCTGCTGGTCCAGCGCATGGAGGTGATGCCTGGACGGCCGGCCCGCCGGCGGTTCGACGCGTCGAGAGTACAAATCGAGGTTTCGCCGGCTGGACGAGGGGCGATTCCGTCGCCTGGGGGCGCGGTGAAGGTGAACATTTCTCGGTCAACGAAGCCGGAACGTTGACGCATCACCCTGCGTCGAGGTCGCTGCCACGGCTGGAAGGCGATCAACCTCAAGGGCGACAGAGCGGGGCTGAAGTGCCGCGACCTCGGGAGGCGTCGGGTGACGACGGGGCCTGAGCCAAGACGTGATCCCACGCCTTGGCGGCACGACTGCGCATCGAAGAGGTGAGCCCATTCGCCCAGCGCCATGCCGATGTGGTATGTGATCCAGGGAGGAGGGTCAGTATCGACCGTGGAAGGGGGGTCAGCTTTCGGGCTGCCATAAAACGCCCGGGGGCAACCTCTGTGCCGCCGGCGACGTCCTCGCTGTCATGATCTTGACGAACCACCAGATCGCGCTATGCTGAGCGGGTCAATGGAGGGTACGCAGAATGCCTCGCTGGCACTCGTTGCCAACTCACTGGGCGGCCTTCTCCGGCAGTTGCGCCACGACGCAGACACGAGCCGCGATGTCTTGGCAAAGAATGCCGGAGTGTCTACTGGTGCGATTTCCAACTACGAGAATGACGTCTCGATTCCGCCGGCTCCTGTTTTGCGAAGGATCTGCTGCGCCTTGGCCGATCCACTCGGCAGGACGGGTGCCGGTCTCTGGGCTGACCTCGGCGAGGTTCTGGACCACCTCAATCGAAAGAGCCCGTGAGCCGGACGCTCCGTCGAATGCCAGTATCGTGAACCCCTAACCATCTGATTCTCCCGGGCGCTATTTGTGGGTAATATCCAGGTAGGTCCACCACTTGGTCTTGGCGGCGTTGGGAGATCTCAGATCTCATTGCTGCCGACCCGTAGAGGCGCCTCGCCGCACGATCAGGCCGCAGCGGGAGAGGAGCGCCGTCCCGGCAAACAATCCGAGGCGCCTCGGGCAACGCTCTCGGAGGAGAGTCTCGCCACGCGCTTTACCTGGTGCACCATCTCGCCTGACGCCCTCGGGGGCCGGGGCTGGCCGGTCTGCTCGTGGAGATCAACGTCCAACGCGATGCGGCCCCTGGCGGCCGGTCATCGCTGACTGGCGCCGCGCCAACGAACGCTTCGTCCCTGCTACGACGCCTGCCTCGCAGATGGGGTCGGCGCCGACCGCCGATTCCGGCGCACGCGCACCAGCCTGCAGGAGAATTTGATTGTTACATTTTGGGTGAGACGCCGCTCGAGATGATACTCTCATTGTAGCGGAGACGTTCGGAGGACAATAATGACGGCTGGCTTTCACGTACTCGTCATCGATGACGAGATGTCGGTACGAGAAGTCGTCCGAATGAACCTTGAGATGAACGGATTTCGGGTGAGCCAAGCCCGCGACGACGCGGAGGGCTTCCTCCGCGTCCGTGTGGACCCACCCGACCTCATCCTCTTGGACCTCAGGATGCCAGGGCCGGACGGCTGGAGCATCCTCGGGCGCTTGCGTGCGGATCCCGCCCT
>JANMRJ010001018.1:0-1233 GCA_031370985.1 Acidimicrobiales bacterium | reverse complement strand
TGGATGGCCGAGCACATGCTGATCCTCGGCGTGACTTCACCGGAGGGCGTCAAGCGCTACGTCGCCGCTGCGTTCCCGTCGGCGTGTGGCAAGACGAACCTGGCCATGCTCGTCCCCACCCTGCCGGGCTGGAAGGTCGAGACGGTCGGCGACGACATCTGCTGGATGAAGTTCGGCGACGACGGCCGACTGTGGGCCATCAACCCCGAAGCCGGCTTCTTCGGCGTGGCCCCCGGCACCTCGCACCACACCAACCACAACGCCATGGAGACGCTGCGGTCCAACTGCCTCTTCACCAACACCGCTCTTACCGATGACGGTGACGTGTGGTGGGAGGACATGACTTCCGAGCTCCCGGCCCACCTCACCGACTGGAAGCGCAACGACTGGACGCCGGAGTCACCCACGCCGGCCGCCCACCCCAACGCCCGCTTCACCGCTCCCGCGGCCCAGTGCCCCACCATCGCCCCCGAGTGGGAGGACCCCAAGGGCGTGCCGATCTCGGCCATCCTC
This sequence comes from Acidimicrobiales bacterium, assembly GCA_031370985.1. Taxonomy (GTDB): domain Bacteria; phylum Actinomycetota; class Acidimicrobiia; order Acidimicrobiales; family AC-14; genus CADCTB01. The sequence goes on along the minus strand of JANMRJ010001018.1, from coordinate 720 downwards.
TTCGGCGGCCGGCGCTCGTCGGTGGTCCCGCTGGTGCAAGAGGCCCGTAGCTGGCGGCAGGGCGTGTTCCTGGGGTCGATCATGGCATCGGAGACCACGGCGGCCCAGGTCGGCGCCGTCGGCAAGCTGCGCCGTGACCCCTTCGCCATGCTGCCGTTCTGCGGCTACAACATGGGCGACTACCTCGGCCAGTGGCTCCACATCGGCGCCTCCGCCGATCCCGCCAAGCTGCCGAAGCTCTACTACGTGAACTGGTTCCGTAAGAGCCCCGACGGCAAGTGGCTCTGGCCTGGCTTCGGCGAGAACAGCCGGGTGCTGGCGTGGATCTTCGACCGGGTGGCTGGCACGGCCGACGCGGTGGAGACGCCGGTGGGCCTGGTGCCCGCCGACGGCGGCATCAACACCGACGGGCTCGATGTGGCGCCGGCCGACATGGCCGAGCTACTCCGGGTCGACGCTGAGGAGTGGCGGGCCGAGGTGCCCTCCATTGAGGAGCACTACGCCAACCTCGGCGAGCGCCTCCCCATCGGTCTGCATGAGCACGTAGGCCTGCGCTGCGCTCACTGGGAAGACAGCCGCTTCTCGAGGGCGTGCAGCTCATCGCGCAGCTCGACGGGGAGGCGCTCGCCGAGGTTGGCGTAGTGCTCCTCAATGGAGGGCACCTCGGCCCGCCACTCCTCAGCGTCGACCCGGAGTAGCTCGGCCATGTCGGCCGGCGCC
>JANMRJ010000989.1:0-2059 GCA_031370985.1 Acidimicrobiales bacterium | reverse complement strand
TCGCCGCGGTCAGGTTGAGCCCGGTGCCACCCGCCTTGAGCGAGATCAGGAACAGCTGCGGCCCCTCGGGCTCCTCGAACCGACGGACCATCTCGTCGCGAGCTGGGCGCCTGACGCCCCCGTGCAACCAGAGCGCCTCGGTACCGAACCGGCGCTGCAGGTAGGGCATCAGCAGCTCGCCCCACGCCCGGAACTGAGTGAAGCACAGCACCTTGTCGCCCTCCTCGAGGATCTCCTCGAGCAGCTCCTCGGTGCGGGTGAGCTTGCCCGAGCGGCCGTGGAGCGTCGACCCGTCGGCCTGGAAATGAGCCGGATGGTTGCACACCTGCTTGAGCCGCAGCAGCCCGGCCAGGACGATCCCCCGACGGTCGATGCCCTCGGCCTCATCGGCGCTGGCCAGGAGGTCGTCGACCACCGCCTGGTAGAGGGTCGCCTGCTCCCGGGTGAGCGGGCATCGGTCGACGGTCTCGATCTTGTCCGGGAGGTCGGTGATGATCGAACGGTCGGTCTTCAGCCGGCGGAGGACGAACGGCCCCGTGGCCCGCCGGAGCAGTTCGGTGGCATCGGCGTCGTTGTCGCGCTCAATGGGAATGGCGAAGCGCTCCCGGAACGAGCGGGCCGAGCCCAGCAGCCCGGGGTTGAGCACCTGCATGATCGACCACAGCTCGCTGAGACGGTTCTCCACCGGCGTGCCGGTGAGAGCAATGCGCCGGCGGGCGCGGAGCTTTCCCACCGCCTTGGTCTGCGCGGCCCCGGGGTTCTTGATCTGCTGGGCCTCGTCGAGCACCAATCGGCCCCAGTCGACCGCGGCCAGCTCGGCGACATCTCGGGTGACGAGTGAGTAGGTGGTGAGCACGACGTCGTGGCCGGCGAAGGCTCGACTGCGGCGGTCGGGCCCGTGGTGGGTGTGGATGTCGAGCGAAGGCGCGAACCGAGCCAGCTCCCGCTCCCAGTTGCCCAGGACCGACACCGGGCACACCACCAGCGTCGAGCCCTCGACGGGATCGGCGAGCAGTGTGGCGATGAGCTGTGCGGTCTTGCCCAGCCCCATGTCGTCGGCCAGGCAGGCGCCCAGTCCCAGCCGGCCCAGGAACGCCAGCCAGCCCGTGCCCCGCTCCTGGTAGGGCCGGAGCTCGCCGTCGAAGCCGGCCGGCGTGGCGATCGGTTCGACCGTAGCGTGGAGGGCGTTGTCGAGCAGCGCGGAAAGCCATCCGACGGCGGACGCGTCGACGCCGATGACATCGATCCCGTCGGCGACGCCGAGTTGGTCGAGGCCCATCCCAGCGCGCAGCAAGTCGGCGGCCGCGGCGCTGCCGGCCGTCCCGATGGACTCCAGGAGCGCGCCGACCCGGAGGGGGTCGATCTCCACCCACTGGCCCCGCAGCGCCACCAGCGAACGCTTGGCCTCGACGGCACGGGCGAGGGCGGCGAGGTCGGCCTTGGTGAGGCGCTGCTCGCCGAGCGCGGCCTCCCAGCTGAAGGCGACGATGGTGTCGATGCCCAGCCCGCCGGCCGCGCCCGACGAGGACGACGATTGCCTCTTCGCCTTGGCCCGCAGGCCGAGACGGGGGCGCTGCGACCACCACGACGGGAGGAGGACGCCGATGCCGGCGTCGTCGAGGGCGCCGGCGTGCTCCCGCAGCAGCCGGATGATCGACCCGCCGTCGAGGACCAGGCTGTCTGGGGCCGCTTCGTCGAGCACCGCACCCAGCTCGGGCGCCAGGCGGACCATCCGACCCAGCGACGTGAGCACGTCCTCGACAGCCGACGGGCCGAAGGGCGACCGGCCAGCCCACACGTCGCCCAGCGGGAGCACCAGGCTCGGCTCGTCACGGTCCTGGGCCAGCAGTTCGACGGTCCACTCGTCGCCCCGCTCCGGCTCCCGCACGCGCAGGCACAGCCGCACCCGCCCCTCGACGACGGCGCCGCTGCGGACCCAGGCCGTGACGGCCTCGGCGAGGGCGCGCACCTTGACCGGATCGAGCGAGGCGGGCAGCCACGGGTCGGCCGCGACCAGCGACCGGGCCCAGGCGTCGGCCACCGCCGGCCGGCCGGCGCG
>JANMRJ010000978.1:0-1258 GCA_031370985.1 Acidimicrobiales bacterium | reverse complement strand
AGGCCGAGCGCGACGAGGGCAGCCGCGCCGACGGGCTGAACAGCGCAGAGCGGGACGAGATGGCCCAGCTGCGCAGGGAGTTGCGGGAGATGCGCGAGGAGCGCGACATCCTGAAGCGAGCGGTGGCTTTCTTCGCAAGGGAGACCCGGTGAACGCGTTCCGTTCATCGAGGCGGAGAAGGCTGAGCACCAAAAGGTCGCCAAGGCGTGTGAGCTGCTCGAGTTGCCGGGCGGCGATCTGTCCGGCCGGCTCCCCGACCTCTCGGGCCTTGGCGAGCGCCCGTCGATGGCTCGCCGCCATGCGGCGGAACACCGGCGCCGCGCTCTTCTTCGGCTCCTGCAAGCTCTCGACGCCACCGACACCGCCGACGTCTATAAGCTGATCGTCGAACGGCACCGCTCGGCGGCCACGGTGGTGATGTCGAACCGGGTTCCAGGTGAGTGGCTGGGGCTGATGGCGGACCCCCTCCTGGCCCAGTCGGCCATCGACCGGCAGCAATCGGCGGCCTACGAGCTGGTCCTCGAAGGTGAGTCCTATCGGCGCCGCCAGAAGCCCGGGCTCGCGCCTATTGACCCGCCCCCACCGTCCCCGCGATCATCCCGTCGGCGACTCTGACAGAGCCTGAACCTGATCCCATGTCACTGGCGGAGACCCGGTCCCATGCGGCTGGCGAGCGACAGTTGGCGACCGCCGCAGCAGCGTGCGACGGAGCGGTGGGAGTACGGGCAGCCATGGCTTGCTGGAGACGTCGTCACCTGTCCCTGCTGCGCCCGGTCCGTCCCCGCCAAGGGGCTGCGGAGCCACCAGGCCAGCAGCCTTCTGTGCCGGTGGCGGCAGTCCGTGGGGTGAGGTCCAGGAGCTAGCACGGGACCCTGCTCCCGGACCCGGCGCGATGAACGAAGTCACTGGTCATTGCAGGCACCACCCAACGACGCGAGCCCCAGCGCGGGCACTGCCGGCGCCCACCAGGCCTCGGCGTCGGATCCCACCGCGGCTGACGACCGACTTCCAGGGGCGATATCACGACGATGGCGGTGCCGGCGACTCCGTTCACGATCGTCGGCCATCGACTCCATCCGGATCCGATGGCCCACATCAGCACTCCGCTCGAAACCGCTCCGACCAAGAGGACGAGAACTGCGACGTTGGTGCGCCGGCCCGCCACACCTCCATCACATCACTCGGGCACCGGAGCCGTCCGTCTGGATGGTGAAGTGGTCGTCTGGGCGGCCATTGACGCCGAAGCCGCCCTGTTCAA
>JANMRJ010000957.1:0-1873 GCA_031370985.1 Acidimicrobiales bacterium | reverse complement strand
CGCTGATGTGTTGGGCGACTTCTCGGAGCGCCTTCTTCCGCCGAGCCGGGGTGATCTCGGGGCCGAAGACGAGGATCAGATCGATGTCCTCAGAGAACCGTTCGATGAGCTGGAAACCCTTGGACAGGCTCGTTCCGCCCTTGAAGACGACCTGGCTCGCGGAACCAGGCGATGTACAAACAGCTCGGAGCGCCTCGGTGGCCCAATAGTCCTTCTCGACAGTCCCGGGATCAAATCCGAAGCGATCCGAGGCTGCCAAACAAAGCGCTTGAAACTCGCCCTGGTTCTCCCGGATCGTCGGCCTCTGGTCCATCAGGTCAGATCAACAACTCGACGACGGACCAGGGTATTGTGCTCCTTGGCAGCGGCGGCCGAGATCCGCTCGATGCTGATCCGTCCGGTACGGTCGAGTTCCCGCATTGTTCGGACCGCCTGCTCCCATGAAACGTCGAAGTATGTCTCGGGTAGACGGAGGGCCTCCAATACGGCGATCTCGGCGGGAGTCAGGCCGTGGCGGGCCGGGTTGGACCTCGCGTGGAACCTGACACCCCGGAGACCCTTCGGAGGGCGACCAACCACCGCCACGTGGGCCGTGACCGGAACCTGCGTCGAAAGTCCGAGGTCGTTCGCTGCGGACACGTCTGCGGGGCCGATACCCGTGCGAACTGCGGCATATGCGGCTTGACGGGGAGAGGGCATCACTGTGCCGAAACGAGTAGCAGGAGGCTGCTTCCAGTACAGGCCAGGCTTGATCCGCTGCACAGGCCCAACTGCCACGGTGAGGCGAGACAGGAGCGACTCGGTAGCCCGCTGGGTGCCGGGTAGATCTCGAGCGAAGAAGAACGTCCCGGCCGGGAGGTCGTCAATCCACTTCCGAGCCCGAGTCGGGGTACGCATCGCGGCGCCTCTCTCTGCCAGAAAAGCATAGCACTTTTCTCGCAGCGGGTCCGCCACTTCGAGACCGCCGCCACTTCCGCCGAGCGAGTAAAGCGGTCATAGTCGGATGCTCGCCGGCACGCCCCACCACAGATGTAAAGACTCAGACCCACATGTGCGGGATTGCTGGAACGGCGACTCACGGCCCGTCGGCCGCCCTCGGTTCGTCGACGCTCGACGCCCTCAGCCATCGAGGTCCCGACGCGCAGTCAAGCCAGTCGTGGTCGAGCGAGCGGTCGTCCTGGGAGCTGGCCCACAGCCGGCTCTCCATCGTCGACCTCTCGGCCGCCGGCGAGCAGCCCATGGGCAACGAGGACGGCTCCCTCGTCATGGTGTTCAACGGCGAGATCTACAACTCCCCGGAGCTGCGGCGGTAATGCGAAGCCAAGGGCCACACGTTCTCGTCGTCAATGGATGGTGAGGTCATCCTGCACCTGTGGGAGATGGAGGGCCACGCCTGCCTGCGCCGGCTGAACGGCATCTTTCGCCGTGGCCATCGCCAGCACCAAGACCGGCGAGGTCGTGCTGGCCAGAGACCCGCTCGGCGTCAAGCCGCTGTTCTACTCCGAAGGCGCCGACGGGGCGCTGTGGTTTGCCTCCGAGCTGACGGCCCTCCTACGGCGACCCCTGGTGCCCCAGCCCGGTCCCAAACGGCTGTCCGATGACGAGTTCCTCGACGAGGTTCGTGAGCGCTTCGGCGAGGCGGCCCAACGCCAGCTCCTGGCCGACGTGCCCATCGGCCTAGCTAATGGCGTCGGGCGGTGTCGACAGCGGGCTGCTGTGGTGGGCCGCCACCCGTACGACTCTCGACCGGGCTTACACGATCAGCTGGAACCCCGAGGGCGACTTCGAGGGCCTCGACGACGACCGCCGGGCCGTCGTCGAACTGGAGCGGCGTTTCGGCACGCCGGTGACCTACCTGCCTGGCGAAACGGCC
>JANMRJ010000949.1:0-4592 GCA_031370985.1 Acidimicrobiales bacterium | reverse complement strand
GACCCGGACAAGCTTGGGCGGGGCACCGTATGGAGGGGCGAGATCGACGAGTGCATCCATCAGAACCACATTTTTCGTGTCCGTATTCACGATCCGGCGTTCGAGCCCGTGTTCGTAAGTACCCTTCTCGCGAGCGAGCGAGGGCGTCGCTACTTTCTGGGCGCCGCCAAACAGACGACCGGTATCGCATCGATCAACAAGGCGCAGCTCAGCGCGTTCCCGCTGCTTCGGCCACCAATGGAGCTTCAAACGAGATTCGTCGATCAGCTCCGAGCGCGAGCCCAGCTTGAGGGCGCAATCGAGTCCCACGCGCGGGAACTCGATGCCCTCTTCGCCTCCCTTCAGCACCGGGCATTCGCCGGCCAGTTGTGAGCACCCCCTTCGACTTTCTGCGAGATGAGTTCCCGGAGTTGCATCGGGAGGCGTTGCAGGCAGGCTCGAACGCACTCGGTGACCCACGTACGGCGTGTTTCTACGCCCGGCGGGTGGTGGAGCTGGCGGTGATGTGGGCGTTCGAGCACGACCGGTCGTTGCGGTGGCCGTACGACCGCACTGCGGCCAAGGCGGCCTTCGCCGACTTCCTCGACGACAAGCGCCACAACGCCAACCAGATCGAGTTCGTCAACCTCGTCATCGACGAGCTCACCCAGAACGGCGTGATCGAGCCCCGCCGCTTCTACGAGTCACCCTTCACCGATCTCAGCCCCCAGGGGCCCGATGCCATCTTCGAGTCGGGCGACATCGACCGTCTCCTCGAAGTCGTCGCCGAGGTCCGCCGGCGGGCGGAGGCGGCGTAGCGGGCGGGTGCCTACACTCAGCGTACGCAGTACGCTGTTTGTATGCGCACTCGACTCACGGTCACCGTCGACCAGGAGACGGCACAGGCGGCGGAGGCGGCCGTTGCCGCAGGGCAGGCACCTTCGGTGAGCGCGTGGGTCGCGGCCGCGATGGCGTAGCGCGCCCGCCGGGAGCGGCTGGCCGACGTGCTTGCCGAAATCCGCGCTGAACTGGGCCCGGCGACCAACGAGGAGACGGCGTGGGCCCGAAGCGTGCTCGGCCTGTAGTCCTCGATACTGGGGTGCTGATCGCTGTGGAGCGCGCCGATCGACGGGTGATCCGGCTGCTCGAGCTGGCGGAGGAGATCCACGTGCCCGCGGCCGTCGTCGCCCAGGCATGGAGGAACCCGGCCCGCCAAGTTCGGTTGGTGCGGGTGCTCGCCGCCGATCCGGTTCAGGTCCATGCCCTCGACGACGAGGAGGCGAAGGCGGTCGGGCACCTGTGCGGGGCGTCGGGAACGTCGGATGTGGTGGACGCGTCCGTGGTTCTCCTCGCCCGCCGGGTCGGCGGTGTCACGGTCACCAGCGATCCCGACGACCTGCACCTGATCGACCCTCACCTCGACGTGGTCAACTGCTGAGCCTGAGCGGCGCATCATGCCTCAACCGGCGCGCTGGTTGAAGGTGACCGGTTGACGCGGGGACCCGGCTTCACGCCCACGCAGGTGGGCACCTACCGCTGGGTCGCCGCCTACTCAGGCGACGCCAACAACGCCCCGGTCACAGGGGCGTGACATACTCAACGTTGTCGACGGCTCGGGTGGTGACTGGGCTGTGGGCGGGGACCACCTGATCGGCGACACCTGCGTCACCGATGCCGGCGACATCACCGCCCAGTGCGAGAGCCGTTGGGGGTGACCGGCCGCAGCCTGGACGAGCGGCCGGAGCGCCGGCCCTGCGGCCCGGCCGGTGGAAGCGAATTGCTCGGCGACGTACTCCGCGGCCACCGACGCCGGTAGGGGGCCGAGCTCGAACCGCTCGGCCCGGCCGTACAACGGTGCGGCCCGCTCGGGCGGCGACGACATCCTCAGGCTGCGCACCAAGCCTGCTCCGAGCCGGAGAAGAGGTAGGAGACCTAGTCACGGTGGTGTTGGATCGGCGAGCGGAGAACGGCGTGGGCCTGGCGCACGTCGGCGATGGCCTGGAACTCGTCGAGCACCACCAGGACCCGAGTACCGCACGCGCCTTCAAGTGGTTTAGATCCGAAAGGCTGCTGCCAGCCGCCGGCTGATGTCGTCCATGCTGAGCACGCCCTGGAGGTCGCACACGACCACGGCCAGGTCCTTGTCCGCCGTGCAGTCGTGGGCGCGACGACCGATCACGCTGGTCTTGCCGAGGCGACGGGGGCCGTAGAGCAAACAGAACCGGCCGTGGGTCGCCCGGTCGTGCAAGGCCGCTCATTCTAGGCGGAGGTCTTGTCTCGTCTCCCGTCAGAGGATGACGCCGACCGCGACCAGCCCGGCACCGATCACGAGGTGGAGCAGGTCGTCGGTCGAGGTCCAGCGGAAGAACTGCTCGGGGAACCAGTGCTGGTGGCTGGCGAGGGCCTGGTAGAGGTCGATCACGCCGAAGCCGATCAGGAACGCCCGGATCGCCGGCCCGTCACCCCAGACGGCCAGGGCCAGGCCGAGTACCCCGAAGGCCAGGTGGAAGACGTTGTAAGCCGGCGCCGTGCTGGTCGAGCCCTTGCCAGGCGCCAGGAACCCCAGCACGCCGATGAGGATCAGGAGTCCGGCGAAGGCTGCGGCGCTCCAGCGGGCGAGCATGGCCCCGACCCTATCGGTGGGACCCGCCGGCGCCGACGGTGGTAGAGCGCTTGGCGACGATTGCCTGGTAGATTGTCCATGCCGTCAGGCTGCCTGGGCCGGGCCGGTGAGTAGTTCTGCCGGCGTGAACGTCCTTCGGCATGGTGGATGACCTTGCGGTTGTGCTCGAACTCCTGCACACGAGCGAACATCGGTGGCGGACATTGCGTGCCGACGGGGAGGAGTGGATCGACGAGGCTCGGATCGGCGAGGCGTTCAGGCGGACCACGCGCCCGGGGGCGGGCATGTCGTTCCGGGGCGCGCCGCTGCCGGCCGACCGCGACCCGCAGTGGCAGGTGTGGCTCCGCCCGCCCCGGTGGCGGGTGGACTTCGGTGGGCCCCATCAGTCCCGTACGGTGGTCATCGGCGACGGCCAGCGGGTCTGCGCCTCGCATCCCCAGGTGCCCGGCTACCGGGTCAGCGAACAACGTGACGACCACGCTCAGTCGCTCGGCCCCGGGGGCGCCCTCGTCCGCCCGTTCCTGATACCGGCGACCATGGGGATGATCGTCGAGGGCCGGCGCACCGTCCTTGGCCGGGAGGCAATCGTGGTGCGGGGCCGGGCCCGGCCGGAGAGCCGCAGGGGTATGCCGTGGGTCACCATGGGCGCGGACGAGATGGGGTTCGCGGTCGACGCCGAGCGGGGCGTGCTGTTGTGGCTCGAGGCGCGGTTCGACGGCTCGCCGTTCCGGCGGATCAGCATGTCGTCGGTGGCCTTCGACGAGGAGCTCGCCGACGAGCTCTTCGCGTTCCCCGAGGGCGCCGGTGAGCTGCCGCTCCCGCCCGAGCGACCCGGCCGTCCGCCGTCGCCGCGGCCGGGCTACGGCCCGCCCGACGGCGTCCTCGGCGAGCCGGTCGGCGGACGACAGATCCTGGCCCGGACTGACTCGGTGGTCGTCGCTGTCGACCGGGTGGTCGCGTACCCGACAGGGTTCGAGCTCGGCATCACCGTCCGGATGCCGGGCGGCTCGGGCCAACGCAGTTTCGACGGGACCCGTCAGCGGGAGTGGCGCGGGGCCTCGGCCTTCCCGGGGGAGTCGCTGCGGGTCGTGGTTGTGTTCGCCGATGACCGGCGAAGCACGGCGGAGAACTTCGGACGTGGGTCCGACGCCGAGCCTGTCGGCATCCGGCTCGTTCCCATGCACGGGAGCGGCACCGACACCCGGTTCGACCAGCGGTTCTGGGTGGAACCGCTCCCGCCGGCGGGTCCGCTCGGCGTCGTCGTCGAGTGGGAGCGGCGGGGCATCCCCGAGACCCGAGTCGACCTCGACGCCGGCGCCATTGTTGACGCCGCGGCCCGGGCTGAGGCGCTGTGGCCATGACCGGCCTCGCCAACTGCGTGTCATCTCCCACCGGCTGTCCAGCGCGCGCTTCGCGGACCGGATCTGTGTGTTGGCCAAGGGCCCGCATCACCGAGTCGAGGCCCCCACGAGGAGCTGCTCGCTGCCGCCGGCGCCTACGCCGATCTGTTCGAAATTCAGGCCCGCGCCTACCGCTGACCCACAGTTACCGAACTGCAACGCTGCCGGCGGGGGCGGCGTCTGCGCCTACAGGTCGAGCAGCTCGCTCAGGCGTGTGGGGCGCATGGTGAGAGCGCCCTCCGGGAGGTCGTCGGCCGCGGGGAAGCTGGCGATGAGCCGGCGCAGCTCGTCACGGCGGGTGGGATCGGCCGCAGCCTGGCGCGGCGTGAGCCCCGCGAGGGCGGGGACCGACTCGTCGAGCCATCGTTGCTCGAGGAACTCCTGGATCTCGCCGACGGCCTCCGGGCCCACGGGACCACCGATATTGAGACCCTTGGGCGGGGCCGGCGTCTCGCCCGATGCCAGGGGGGTCCGACGGTCGCTGATGAGACGGGCGTCGGGCAAGACTTCGCTGAGCATGGCCAGCACCCGGTCGAGCCTCGGCTCCGAGTGGGTCTCGACGTGAAGCATGTTGCCGTCCATTGCCAGGG
>JANMRJ010000936.1:0-2724 GCA_031370985.1 Acidimicrobiales bacterium | reverse complement strand
CCAGGTAGCACCGGGACCGGTCCGCCACGGTGCCGATGCGCTTGCGGATCACACCCATGTCGAACTCGGTGCCCACCGACGAGGAGACCTTCAGCAGCCGCTCGGTGAGGTTCTCGCCGTCGAGCTTGCACGGCGAGCACTGCCCGCAGGACTCCACGGCCAGGAAGCGAGCGGCGCCGGCGGCGACGGACACCATGTCGACCGTGTCGTCGAAAACGATGAAGGCCCCCGAGCCGAGGCCGCTGCCGATGGCGGCCAGGTGCTCGTAGGTGACCGGCGTGTCGAGCATCGACCCGGGGATGATCCCGGTGGCAACCCCGGACATCACGGCCTTGATCTCGCGGCCCGGCAGTGGTCCGCCGCCGATCTCGTCGATGACATCGCGCAGCGACGTGCCCATCAGCACCTCGCCCACGCCGTGGTGCCGGGTGCGGCCAGTGACGGTGCACACCATCGTGCCGGGCGACTCCTGGGTGCCGACGGTACGGAACCAGTCAGGACCCCGAGCCAGGATGCGGGGGACGTTGGCCAGCGACTCGGTGTTGTTGACGCACGCCGGCGCGACCGGAGCGTCGTCGGGCGCCTCGCGGAGGCCCCGGCGGAACGTCGGCACCACGCGAGGGAAGGGGAAGCGGCCGTCGATGGTCTCGAGAAGAGCGCTCTCCTCGCCGTAGAGGTACTCGTCGGGCCCTTCGAACACCGACAGGGTGATGCCGGCGTTCCACCCTGCGTCCTCCACCTCCTCGATGGCATCGCGCACCCGCTCGACCTCGCCGGCAAAGGACCGCTTCATACCGAACACCACCAGGTCGGCCTGCACGGCTCGGGCGGCGATGAGCGCACCCTCAATGACGACGTAGGGGTTGCGGCGCAGGATCGTACGGTCCTTGAAAGTGCCCGGCTCACCCTCGGCCGCGTTGACGATGACCGCGGACGGCACGTCGATCAGGCGGTTCTGCGACACGGTCTGCCACTTGCGTCCGACCGGGAAGCCGGCGCCGCCCCGGCCCCGCAGGCCGGACGCGAGGACCCGCTCGATGATGGCCTCGGGCGTCATCTCGAGGGCAGCCGTGAGGCCTTTCCCACCGCCGCGGGTCACGTGGTCTTCCAGCGAGATAATGGGGTTCGGGTGCAGCACCCGGTGTACGAGCGTCACAGCCCCCATGCTACAGCAAGTGTGAATGTGTTCACATTCACAAACCTTTTCACAAGCGGATCCTTTGGCTAAGGTCGCCCCATGGAGATCGGACCGCTTGTCACCCGGGCAGTGCTCACCGTGGAGGAGGGTGACAGCTTCCACGACGCTGCCATCTGGATGATCGAGCGGGGCATCGGCTCTGCGGTCGTCCTCAAGGACGGCACGCCCACCGGCATCATCACCGACCGCGACGCTCTGCGGGTCATCGCCCGGGGTAGCGACATCGCAAAGATGACCGTGAAGGACTGCGTGACGCGGGGCCTGAAGACGGTCTCGCCCAGCCTCGAACTGCACGAGGCGGCCAAGGTCATGCGGGACAAGGGCTTCCGCCACCTGGTCGTCGTCAATGACGCCGGCGAGCTGTCGGGCGTGTTCTCGATGCGCGACCTGGTGGTAGGCCTCCTCCAGGAGCGCACCGAGGTGTCAGCTACCTAGCTGGCTAGGGGGGTCCTGGACGGTGGTGCGGATCTTGCGCCGCCCGCCCTTGCCGGCGATGCCGGCCTTGGCCATGAGCAGGCACACCCGCTTGTGGTGACCATTACGCCGTCCTCCTCTGCCCGCTGGGCGTCGGTCGGCCCGGCCGCCTCACGGGCCGCCCAGGCGTAGTCGCCCGATTTCGGCCGACCGCAGGACCGGGCCAGCTCCACTGCGTCATGCTTGAACTCCGGCGAGAACTGCCGGGGATGTCGTCCCATGGGGGGCTCCCTTCAGCCAGGGCAAAGCCTGCTCCAGCGGAGATGCTCCGAGAGACCAGATCAGGCCGAGGCGCCGGCTCCGGGCATGTGACGTTATGCACACATTCCGTAGCGAGCGTAGAATGTGAGAATATGAGTACAGCTCGGTTCGTCGTTCGGTCCGGTGCCGACATCGGCCGCTCAGATCGAACGAGTCCTGTCGCTGCTCAGAGAACTGGGCGTCACCATCACTGCCACGCTCGAAACCGAGGACGGCCGCCATGGCTAAGGCTCCGCTGCGGTGCTGGTGGGACGACATCCACGTCGCCGACTTCATGGCACGGAAGCCCTGGGAACTCACCTGCCGGTACACCGTCGACGCGCTCGCCAGGTGGCCGAGGAACACGCCCGTTCTGTCGTGCTCTCTCCCGGTGCAGCGCCAGCCGTCCAAGGCGACGCCCTTCCTGAGCGGCCTGCTCCCCGAGGGCAGTCATCTCCACGCGCTCGCCCACCTTGCCAGGGTGACCATCCGGGGGCTGGATGACAATGCCCTTGGCGTCCGGCCCGACAGTGAGCTGTCCATCGCCGGGCTTCAGGACAAGCTCCTGCTTGTCGACCTCGGGAATGGCCGATGGGGCCGGCCCATGCACGGGCATCCCTCCACTCACATCCTCAAGGTGGACAGCCTCCGCTATCCCGGTCTTGTCGCGGCCGAAGCCGCCTGCCTCCGCCTGGCCGAGAGCGTCGGGCTCAGCAGCCTCGATCCGATCACAACGACGATCGGCGACCAGTCCTGCGTCATCGTGAAGCGCTACGACCGGACCGTCACTGGGCGAACAATCGGTCGGATCC
>JANMRJ010000902.1:0-2028 GCA_031370985.1 Acidimicrobiales bacterium | reverse complement strand
GACGGCGATGCGCATCAGCCAGACCACGATGGTCATGGTCGTTGGCGACATCCTGGGCTACTCGACGATCTCCCAGTACACCGAGGGCCACATCGTGACGCGCGACCTCGACGTGCTCTACGGGTCACTCCGAGCCTTGCTCAACGAGCAGAAGGGCACGCTGAGCGACTACGCGGGCGACGCCGTCTTCGCGGTCTGGGATTGCGCCCACCTACCCGACGCAGCCGACCTGGCCTTGCACTTCGCCCTCCGCGCCGTCGACCTCGTCGCCGAGGTCGCCCCCTCGCTCAGCCTGCGCGACCCTGCCGGGAACCCGGTCCGGCTGGGCTGGGCCGTCGTCCAAGGCAAGGCGGCAGTGAGCTCGCTCACCGGCTCGCTGGTCAGCGTGGTGGGCGACGCGGCCAACCTGGCCTTCCGGCTCTCGGGCCTCGCCGGTCGTGACTCGCGTGCGCCGGTCATCGTGACCGAGGTCGTCCACGAGCTCACGGCCGACGGCTACCGCTTCGGCCCACCGGAGCACGTCGACACCAAGGGTCGCTCCGGTCAGGAGACCATCTACGAACTGCTCGGGCCACGTTGATGGGAGTGATCGTGGGGGACCTTCGAGTGTCGGTACAGCCGGGCCCAGGCGTCGTCGCCCACATCGGCGGCGCCATCCTTCTTGTGATGCCCGAGGGGCCCGGTCACGACCGAGTGGTGGACGAGCTGCTGGCGATCGCGGAGGGTGCGGGTCGCGGGTCTGCCCCGACACCGGCCCTGGCCCGCCGGCTGGGCGCGCTGGTCGCGACTGCGGAGGACGGGTCGGTGCCACCCTTCGGCGTCGTCGGCATCGGCAGTACCGACGGCGACGTGGCCGTCTTCCTGCACGGCTCAGTCGAGCTACGGACCAGCGGGGCCGACGAGACGCTTCACCTCTCCGGCAGGGACGCCACGACGTGGGTCGACCGCATCATCGCCGGTTCTTTCGACACCCTGGCGCTTGGCCCAGCTGGCCAGATCGCGGCGCCGCGGAGCAGGGTGGGCGACCTGCGCGACGGCATCGTGACCGGCTCGGGCGTGGTCCTGACGCGCCGGGGCAGTCCACCGGAGCCCGTGACCGACGTCGTCCCGTTGAAGCCCGTGCCACTCCCTCCGACGCCCGAGCCGGCGGCCCCCGAGCCGGCGGCGGTCGCTGCCGAGCCGGAGCCCCCGGCAGCCGCGCCCGCTCCTCCATCGGCCCCGCCGTCGGAGCCGGGGTGGTTCGTGCTGGACACCGGCGCCTCGTTCCGGCTCGACCGCTCGTACGTGTTGGGCCGGGCACCGGAAGACGACAGCGAGGTCGAATCGGGCCTGGCCCAGCCGATCCTGCTCGACGACCCGGAGCGGTTGGTGTCGAGGGTGCACGCCCGCATCGTGGTCAACGGCGACGTGGCCGTGGTGCTCGACGCCGGTTCGGCCAACGGGACATTTGTCGCCGATCTCGACGGCGAGTGGGCCAGGATCGAGCCGGGGGCCCCGCACCCGATCACACCCGGTGCTCGCGTCCGGCTGGGAGAGCGGTCACTCATCGTCGAGGGCCCGCGACCCACGGAGCAACCCTGATCGCCGGGCGCCTTCTTGTGCTAGAAAGCCGGCGATGACGGCGATACTGGCGGAGGGTCCCGGGGTTCGGGCGCGGCCCGCGGGCCGGCTGGCCCGGTGCATGAGGTAGGACGGTGGCCCCCCCGAACTTCCAGCTGAAGTCCAAGGCGTGGAACGTCGCCTCCGCGGTTGGCGTGGTGGCGATCATCGTCCTCGGCTTCGGCGGACTGTTCGTCATCCGGGCCGCCTTTGCACCCACCGGCACCCCGGCCAACCTGCTGCTGATTGCCCTGGGGCTGCTCACGTTCGCCGGTTTCGCCGTCCCTGGCATCGTCTACGTCCTCCGCAAACGGGTGGCGTTCTTCAAGAAGCACATCCCCGGCGGGACCATGCCGTGGATCAGGGCCCACCTCTACGTTCCCATCATGGCGGTGGCCGCCGCCCTGGTCCACGCCGGCGCCACGCCGT
>JANMRJ010000900.1:0-5540 GCA_031370985.1 Acidimicrobiales bacterium | reverse complement strand
CCCTCGGTGCGGGCCGCGGCGAGGAGGTAGGCGGCGGTGCCGGCGAGGTAGGCGACGAGGGCGAAGTCGGCTCGGCCTTGCAGCGGGGTCAGCCAGAATGCCAGGGCGGCGAGGGCTACACCGCCGGCGACAGACGCCGCGGCGTGACGGTGCGCCAGCCGCCCGGAGCGGAGTGCGCTCGCCGGCGGGGTCGCGGTCATGCTCGCCCTCCCTTGATCGCCGTCCGCCGGATGATGGCCCGCGCCGCCACAGTGGCAGCCAAGGTGATGGCGAACAGGACGAGCCCGCTGGCGATCAGGGCCGAGCGCCCGGTCGCGCCGGCCTCGCCGAACTTGGTGGCCACGTTGGCTGCGATGGTGTTGCCCCCGGGCTGGAGGATGCGCAGGCTGATGTCGAAGGTGGCGGCCAGCACGAGGGCGACCGCGATGGTCTCCCCCAGCGCCCGCCCCAGGCCCAGGATCACCGCGCCGATCACGCCGCTGCGGCTGGACGGGAGGACCGATGTCCGGATGACCTCCCAGCGAGTCGCACCGAGGGCCAGCGCCGCTTCCCTCAGTTCTCGCGGCACCTGGCGGAACACCTCGCGTGACACGGCGGCCACGATGGGCAGCACCATGAGGGCCAGGACCACTGACGCGGCGAAGATCGACTTACCGTAGACATCGTCGGGGTTACCGAAGAACGGGAGAAAGCCGAGGTGGTCGGCGAGGAAACGCTGGAGGGGGACCATGCGGGGCACCAGGAAAAGCAGGCCCCAGAGTCCGTAGACCACGCTGGGCACCGCGGCCAGCACGTCGATGAGATAGCCGATCCAGCGGCCGATGGCGGGCCGGGCGTACTCAGTGACGTACAGCGCCGAACCCAGGGCGACCGGCACGGCGAGGGCGAGGGCCAGGACGCTGGAACAGGCGGTCGCCGACCTGGCCACCAACGCCTGGCTTGAGCCCCTCGCTCAAAGCCTGACCGCACCCAGGGCGCTGGCCAGGACGGCGTCGGGGAGGGGCGCGTAATCCAGGGCCTCGGCGTACTCCTGGCCCTCGGTGAGGACCCACGTCGCGAAGTGCTTCAGCGCCACGTCCTTGGCCGGATCCGGCGCGGAGCGGTAGAACATCAGGTAGCTGGTGCTGCTGATCGGGTACGCCTCGGGGCTGGCGGGCGTGAAGTTCAGCTTTAGGGTGCCCTCGGGCGTCACCGTCGCCGCGGCCAGCGCCACGCTCACGGCCTTGGCCTCGGGGCTGACGAAGCGGCCGGCGGCATTGCCGATGGTGGCGATCCCCAGCCCGGCTTGCTTCGGGAAGCTGGGTTCGGAGTAGCCGATGGCGCCGACCGACTGCTTGACCGCGGCGGTCACGCCGTCGGAGCCCTTGGCGCCGGTGCCGGCGGTGTCGGCCGGCCAGTCCTTGCCCGACGGGAACGTCCAGATGGCCGGCGCCGCCGCCTTCAGGTAGTCGGTGAAGACCTGGGTGGTGCCCGACCCGTCGGAGCGGTGGACGACCTGGATACCCGAGCCGGGGAGCGACGCGCCGGGGTTCTCGGCCTTGATGGCGGGATCGTTCCACCTGGTGACGGACCCGGCGAAGATGCCGGCCAGCGCCTCGGCGGTGAGCCGGAGGCCCACGACGCCGGGCAGGTTGTACTCCACGGCCACCGCACCCGCCGTCCAGGGCACCTGTACGACGGCGCCCGGCCCGCCGGTGGCCGCCACCTCACTCGCCTTCAGCGGGACATCGGAGCCGGCGAAATCGACGGTCTTCGATGTCAGCTGCTGGATGCCGGCGCCGGAGCCGATGGGCTGGTAGTTGACCGTGACCCCCGGCACCAGGGGCCGGTACTGCTTGATCCACTCCTGGACGAGGGTGGCCGGGAAGGTGGCGCCGGCCCCGGACAGGGTGGCCTGGTCGTTCGCCCCGGCAACCGGCGCGTGCACGGTCCGGCCGGCGTTGAGCCGGGCGCTGTTGTCATCGGTGCCGCAAGAGGGCGTAGTGACGGCGAGGAGGGCCAGGGCCAGCGCCGCAGCCCGTCGGCGCGTCATGGCGCCGAACCTACCGATGACAGTCGTCCGGGCGGTGGACGGCAGGTGAACGGGAGGTGAACGGGAACCCAACCATGCCGGCCCTACTTGTGCGGGTGCAGCGCGGCCCCGGTAGGGTGGGACCACCCCGGAGGGCGGCGGAGCGCCGGAACGGGGCCGGCGAGCCCATTGCCAGGAGGCTGATGGCCGCACCACACCGAAGGACGACCGGCGCCCTCGCCATGGTTCTGCTCGCCCTTCTTCTCGCCCTCACCCCGGCTGGCGCCGGCCAAATCCAGGATAAGAGGGCCGAGGCCGCGTCCATCGCCTCCAAGCTGGAGCAGCAGGCCCACGACATCGTGGCCTTGGACAAGGAACACCGCCGGGCGGCCGCCGAAGTGGACGCGGCCGACGCGGCGGTCGCCAGGGCGGAGGCTGATCTGGGCGCTGCCGGCCGGCGCCAGGACGAGGCCCGCCGGCTCCTGACCGCCCACGCCCAGGCCGCCTACGTCGGCGGTGGCAGCGTCACCTTCCTCGCCCAGATGACCAGGGCGACGGTGTCGGATGCCGGCGCCCGGCGCACCTACCTGCGCGTCGTCGCCGGCGAGGACCGCTTGGCTATCGGCCGGCTCCTGGCCGCCCGTGAGGACATCGCTGTGCGCCAGCGGAGCCTGGTCGAGGCTCGGAAGGCGGCGGCGCGCCAGGCCGAGGCCAAGGGGGCCGACCTCGCCGGGCTGGAGAAGGCCGTCAATGGCCAGCGGGCACTGCTGGCCAGGGCCAACGGCGAGCTGGCGCAGCTGGTCACGGCCGAGCAAGCCCGCCGCGACGCCGAGGAGTCGCGCCTGGTCGCCGCCCGCCTGGTCACGTCCACTACTGCGCCCAAGTCCGGCGCCGGCACCCCGGCCACGACTGCCGCCCCGGCGACCACGGCGTCGGCGCCGGCGTCGTCCGCGTCCATCGATGCCACCTTCGCCTGTATCCGCCAGCTGGAGTCGGGCAACAACTACAAGTCCCCCGGCGGTGGCGCCTACCAGTTCCAGGACGCGACCTGGCGCTCGCTCGGCTACACCGGGAGCGCCCAGGACTACCCGCCGGCGGTCCAGGACGAGGCGGCCCGCAAGCTCCAGGCCCGCGACGGTTGGAAGCCGTGGACCACGGCCCCCCTCTGTGGTCGGGTGTGACGGCTATTCGGCGTTAAACGTGCCGGTGACCATGTAGTCGACCCGTTCGCCGATGTTCACTGCGTGGTCGGCGATGCGCTCGAAGTACCGGCCCAGCAGGGCGACCTGTACCGCCCGCTGCACCTCGGCCTCGTCGTGGGCGCCGGCAGAGAAGATCGTGCGGTAGAGCTCCTTCTGGAGGTCGTCCATCACGTCGTCCATGTCGCCGAGGGCGGAGGCGCGTGCCGGGTCGCGCTCGGCGAAGGCGTCGGTGGCCAGCTGGAGCTGGGCCGTCGCCTGGCTGCGCATGCGGTCGACGATGCCCCGCACCTTGGGATCGAGCGGCCCCGGGTAGAGCCGGCGGGCGCCCTTGGCCACGTTCACCATCAGGTCGCCGATGCGTTCGAGCTCGTGGATGATCCGCAGCGTGGTCACCAGCATCCGCAGGTCGACGGCCATAGGCTGCTGGCGGGCCAGTAGCTGGTAGGTCCGCTCCTCGATCGAGTGGGTGAGGTCGTCGAGGATCTGGTCGCCGGCGATGACGGCTTTGGCCGCGGCGAGGTCGAAGTCGAGCAGGGACGCGGTGCCGGCCTGGATGGACTCCGACGCCATTGCTGCCAGCCGCACCGCGTCGCTGTGCAGTTGGTCGAGCTCTTCGTGGAACACCCTGCGGGTCTCGGGCACGGCTCCTCAACAGTAGAGCCTCCTAGGCGGCGGGCAGGCGGAGGCTGAACGTCGACCCTAGGCCCTCCTGGGACTCGACGAGTACCTCGCCGCCGTGATTGGTGGCAACGTGGCGGACGATCGACAAACCGAGGCCCGTGCCGCCGGTGTCCCGGCTTCGGGCGCGGTCGACACGGTAGAAGCGCTCGAAGATCCGCTCGAGGTCCTTGGCCGGGATGCCGACGCCCCTGTCGCGGACCACGACATCGACCCAGCCGGCGGCGGCGGCGGCGGCGGTCCCCACCTCGACGGCCGAGCCGGCGTCGGAGTACTTGACCGCGTTCTCCAGCAGGTTCACCACGGCGGACACGAGCTGGTGCTCGTCACCGATGACAACTGGGCCGTCGTAATCGCCGGCCGGCCCCACGATGCTGACGCCGCGCTGGTCGGCCAGGTGGCCGACCCGCTCGATGGCGACGGTGACCACGTCGGCGACATCGACCGGTTGGCGGCGGATGCTCCCACCCTCGATGCGCGAGAGGTCGAGCAGACCGTCGATGAGGTGCCCAGCCCGCTCGGCCTCGGCGGTGATGCGTGCCGCCAGCCGGCGCATGACATCGGGGTCGCGCTCCTCGGCGAGGGTCTCGGCCAGCACGCCCATCCCGCCGACCGGTGTCCGCAGCTCGTGGCTGACGTTGGCCACGAAGTCGCGGCGCACCGCTTCGAGCCGTCGCAGCTCGGAGACATCGTCGACCAGCACGACGGTGCCGAGGGGATGCTCCTGCCAGCCCATCGGCGTGGCCGTCACCTCGAGGATGCGCGGCGGCGGCCCGTGCAGCTCAAGGGTGCGGGTCACCGGCTGCGTGCCGGCGCCGGCGGCCACGACCTCCTCGACCGCCCGCTCGACGAGGGCCGCCGCGTACCGGCCGCCCTCCATGTCGTGGCTGCGCCGGTTGCGCAGGACGACGGCGCCGGCCGCGTCGCACACGACCACCGCGTGGGGGATGGCCTCGATGGCCTCGCGTAGGCGCGCCGCCTCGGCGGCGGCCGCCGCGGCCTTCTGCTCCCATCCGGCGGCCCGCCGGTCGGCCTCGGCCAGTCGCTCCGCCGCTCGCTGCTTCCTCATGGCACGACCCAGCGTAGGGGTACGGCCCTCCGATACGTTGCCCTGGTGTTCGAGGACTTCTACAGCACCTTTGCCACCGTCTCCCTCACTGTCACCGGGCTGTGGATGTACGTCGCCCAGGCGCGCTTTCGCGACTGGGTCGCCGACCGTGACCACTTCCGGCGGGCCTCCGCGGTTTCGGTGCAGCTCGCGTTCCCGGGGCTCATGTGCCTCTTCGCCCTCATCGACGCGGCCAACTCGACGTTGTGGCGGCTGGCCTTCGGTGTCACCTCGACAGTTGCCGTCGCCCTGCTGGTGAGCCTGAGCCGGCGTTCGACGGGCATGTGGGCTCGGGCCAACGCGGTCGGGAACTGGGTCGCCGTCGCTATCTTCGCCTGCATCGCGCTCGTCGCCCTGGCCCCCGACGCTGTCCACGACCTCATGTCCGCCGCGCCACGGCGGATGGAGTTCTTTCTGTTCTGCCTGCTTCTCCTCGACGGCTTGGTGGTGGCGTGGATGATGTTGTTCGCCGAGGCCCAGGGCGCCGACCCGGTGTAAGGGTCACGACGAACCGCCCACCCCCTCGTCGATGAAGCGGGCG
>JANMRJ010000893.1:0-4853 GCA_031370985.1 Acidimicrobiales bacterium | reverse complement strand
GCAAGCTGCGATGCCGCGTCTCGAAGGCGATCGCGAGCAGACCGACCAGGTGCCGATGCGGCTCGCGCCTCGATCTCCGACGATAGTGGTGAGGATGTGTTGATGAACTACGTGCCTGACGTGACTGCACAGCGTTTGGGTCCCTGGCAGGCTCATCTGCTTGAAACCCCAGATAACCCTTGAGCTGCTGGCCAACTGCGTGATCTTCTGCAACGCCGCAGAACTGACGGTCGTGCCTCAACCAGCTGGCGGCCGAGGGTCATCCCGTGCGTGGTGAGGATGTCGCCGCCCTGTCGCCTTACGTCACCAGGCACATCCTCCGCTTCGGTGACTACGTGCTCGACCTCACGCCACCCACCTCAGCGGTGAGCACCCACCTGGAACTCGATGCCGGGGATGGCTCAGTCAATTCCCTGATCGAGCCGTGACAGCGCCAGCTGCCCTAATCGCTGCCGCCGTGAGCGGAACGAACTCTGTGGCGGGTTTCTGCCGTATTCCGGTCGTCTCCGAAGCCGTTGCTCACGGGACACACGGATCACCTTTGCGCCACGGATGAGGACGGCGAGATGAACGTTCGGGTTAGGCCAGGAACCAGTCGGTCTCGACACCCGTCACCGGGGCCGAGCATCGCAGACTGACTGGACCGGCCCTGACACCGTCGATCGAGAAGCGGCCCACCTCGTCGACCGCCACGCTGGTCACCCCACCACGATGGCGGACCTCGACCGCACCGGCCGCGGGGGGGACGAGCTGGCCGATGAGCCGGCGTTCCTCTCCGACCTCCGACACCTCGACCTCGATGGTCAAGCCGGGCGCATCGAAGGTGAGCATGGTGGGCATGGCCGAGCTGCGAACACCGGCCAACATGGCATCGACGGCGCTGTCCCCAGTCAGCTCGGCCAACACAGTCAGATCGGCCAGCTCGGCGTCCATGGTCCGCCAGGCGAACGCCGATCGGGCCGCGGCGACGGACTCCGCAGGCACTGGGTCGATCACCGAAGCCAACCGCCGGAGCTCGGCCAGCAGGCCAGCCTCGTCCACATCATCTCCGTTCGTGCCTGCTACAGCGGTTGTGTCGTCACTCATCGTGGCACCTCACACCTATTGAGAGTCGCGTCAGCCACCTCAGATACCTCCGAGTTCCCGCCGCAAGTGCTTCAGGCACCGCCCTCGCGTCGGGCCGATGCTGCCGATCGGCATACCCAGGGCGTGCCCAACCTCCTCATACGTCGGCTCCGGTTCCGCCATGAGCACGCGGAGCAGGCGTTTGCACGGCTCCGACAGGCGCTCAATGGCGGCATGCAGGGCGGCCTGCCGCTCGTCGGCTTCGAGGCGCGCCCCTATCGGCGGCAGGAACGGATCGGCGGGATCCAGGATCTCGTCGTCACTCGACGGGACCGCTCGACCAGCCTTCCGCAGAATGCGCAGGCATTCGTGGCGCGCTGTGGTCTTCAACCAAGCGCCGACGCGACTCGGGTCACGGATCGTGTCGAGGTGGGTCACCAGCCGCATGAAGGTGACTTGGAACACATCCTCGGCGTCGGCCGTGCTCAAGCGATGGGCGCGGCCGACGGCCCACACACGGCCTCCGTACCTGGCGACAAGCGCGTCCCATGCCGACTGCTCGCCGGCCCGGGCGCGCGCGACCAGTGCGGCGTCATCCTCGTCGTCCCCTGCCACCGCCTCATGCTAGGTCGGGTGGAGCCAGGCGATCAGTCTCGCCAGCATCTCGACCACCGGGCGCATCTCCGCCACCTCGGTGATCGACCACGACATCGGACCTTCCTCCTCGAGCGAGCCGACGATGTTGCCGGCTCAGCTCGACGGTACGGGCGGACGCGGCGTCAAAAGTTAAGAGAGAATTCGCTGGTCGGCCGCCGTTCGGGTCAGTCGTAGGAGCGAATAGTCCGCACGTTGAGGACGATCATGATGGCGCCGGCGACGGCCACCACCGCGAAACCACGGCCGATCGTCGCCCAGGCCAGGTCGTCGAGAATGAGCGAACGCAGCGCTTCCATGATGTAGGTCACCGGGTTGAAGGTGGCGGCGATCTCCATCGGCCGGGTCAACATGTTGCGAGGGACGAAGTTCGGCGTCAGGAACAAGAGCGGGAAGAACACCAGCGAACCCGACTGGGTGGCGGCGGCACTGCGGGACTTGAGGGCGATCAGCTGCATGAAGCCGGAGTACACGCACGCCCAGGTGGCCGACAGCACCAGGATTAGGAGGAAGCCGAGCACCCCGCTGGCCACCGAGATCCCGAACAGGAGGGAGGCCACGACGATCAACGCGGAGATGCCGACGCTCTTGGTCGCCTCGGCCACCAGACGGCCCAGGACCAGGGCGGTCCGGGAGATCGGCGCGGCCCGCAGCTTGTCGAAGTAGCCGCCCTCGATGTCCTCCACCAGGGAAAGTGCGGCGCTGCCGAACGAGGCGGCGAGGAGCAAGGCGCTGGGGACCTGGAAGGCGCCGTAGTTCTGGCCCCTGAGGAACGACGTCGCCCCGGCGGGAAAGATCCTGCCCGCCTGACCCACGTTGACGACCAGGAAGAAGAGGGGGATGAACACCGTGGGGAGCAGCGCTTCCGGGGTGCGCAACACCTCGCGAACGGCCCGACGGCCCAGTACCCAGAACGGGCTCATGCCTGCACCTCCTGCACCTGGCCGGCAATGCGTTCTCGGGTACGCCCGGTAGCGTCGAGGAACACCTCGTCCAGGGACGGGTCGTGGTCCAGGGACAGGCGCCGACGAAGCTCCGCCTTCAGGTCGCCGGGTGTCCCTCCCCGCACGATGAGGCCTCCGTCGATGATCGCCAATCGGTTGCAGAGCTGATCGGCTTCCTCCAGGTACTGGGTGGTGAGGAACACTGTCGTGCCTTGAGCGTTGATCCGGCGCACCTCCTCCCAGACGGTAAGGCGACTGGCGGGATCGAGGCCGGTGGTCGGCTCGTCCAGGAACAGGACCTTGGGCTGGTGCACCAGGGCGGACGCCAGATCGAGACGGCGCTTCATGCCGCCCGAGTACCCCTTGATGCGCCGATCGGCTGCTTCGACCAGGTCCACCAACTCGAGCAGTTCCTGGGCGCGCACCCCAGCCTGGGTGGCCGAGCTGCCGAACAGCCGGGCTTGCAGTACGAGCAACTCCCGTCCGGTCTGTCTGGGATCGAGGCCGGCCTCTTGCAGGGCGACCCCGATCCCGCGGCGAGCCGCATCGGGATCTGCGCTCACGTCAATGCCCGCCACGCACGCCGACCCTGAGGTGATCGTCATCAAGGTGGTCAACATGCGCACAGTGGTGGACTTGCCGGCGCCGTTGGGGCCCAGGAAACCGAAGACCTCGCCTTCGGCCACGGCCAGGTCCACGCCCCTCACCGCGTCGACGGTGCCGCTTCGACCACTGAACCGCTTCACCAACTGGTTCGCTTCCACCGCCAGGCTCATCGGACGACCCTACCGCCGCCGTGCTCGGGGTCACACAACCGGCAGCGACCGGGAGCACAGTGTCAGCCGGGTGGCCGTACCACTCGAGGTGGGCTGAACCGGAGTCCGCGCTCCCCCCGAGTGCCTTGGGCGCGTCGCAGGCCCGAACCGAGCCGCTGCGTGCGGTTGTCCGGGCCCGAACGCTCGCCATCCTTGAACGTGGCGGGGACGGAGGTGGGCAGTCCGGCCCCGCCATCCGCCGTTCAGGCCGGTTGGCAAGGTGCGCCACGTCGTTGTGGCAGTCCCCAGGTTGAGCCTCGGCCGGCCATCCCTGATACATGACGGCTGCCGGCTACCGGCTACCGGCCACCTCGGCCCGGTGCGCCGGGCCTCGCCTACGCCGGGTGGCGCGCGCACTTCCCCGGACGAAAGCCAAGGCGAGCCATGTGCTCACGACGTAGACCGGTAGGCCCACACCGATCTGGAGCAGGCCCTCAGTGACCGGCGAGCGCTCGTCGAGGTGGTCGTCGTGGTGCATTGCCACGGGATCCTCACCGAATACACGGGTCGCGAGGTTGGCCAGCGGCGTGCCGGCGCCGGCGACAGTGTTGTGCAGGAGCGGTCCGGGGCCGGTAAACAGGGTGAACAGCACTGCCACCGCGCCCACGTAGACCCGAAGCCGGACCCTGGCCCCAGGCCCGTCCCCACCGCCGGCGTGCCAAGCGGCGAACGGCAGGATGAGAGCGAGGACCGGCGTGAGGGCGATGAACCCCAGAGTGGAGTCGAGCAGCCAGTGGTGGACGTTGCGGATGGCCGGCCCCGCCTCGCCCCTCACGACTGTGTGGAACCAGAACATCACCGCGCCGCCGCCGTAGGTCAGGAATGCCGCGCTCACCAACAACGCCACCCAAGCGATCGGTCGTCCGTAGAAGCTCCTCACCACGTCGGCGCACAGGGCGGGCGCCCGGCGCCGGCCCTGTGCGCTGATCACGACGCAACCAGCAGCACGGCACAGGGTGCCCGCTCCACCAAAGCGTTGGACCCGCGCCGGGAAAGGAGCGCGCCGCGCCGTCCCCCGCCGTGGCCAACCACAATCAGATCCGGTCGCTCGCGCTCCGCCACCTCGCACACCGTCCTGAGCGCGTCACCGCGGGCGTCGCTGGTACGGACCCGGAGGTGGGGGTAGTTGTCGCCAACGCCGGGCCCGGCCCCAGAAGAGGCGGGAACGCTGTCGGGGTCGAAGAGGCGCCGAGCATCGACCAGGGGCTCGAAGCGGAGCACGAGCAGCTCGGCGTCATGGGTTGCTGCCAGCTCGGCAGCCAATTGCATCGTCGCGCCGGACTCGCCCGCCGCCGTTCCGACGAGGATCTTTGCAATCATCTTGCATCAGGCTTTCTTTTTGGGGGGGATGCGTGCGGGCGTCGCCTCGACGCCC
>JANMRJ010000891.1:0-6649 GCA_031370985.1 Acidimicrobiales bacterium | reverse complement strand
GCGCCGCCAGGACGGCATCCATGCCGCCGCCGTAGTGATCACCCGGGAGCCTCTCACCGAGTACCTCCCGGTCCAGCGCAAGCCGGGGCTCGACGGCGATATCTCCAACGCCCCAATCGTCACCCAGTACGAGATGCACGGCGTCGCCGACCTCGGGCTGCTCAAGATGGACTTCCTGGGCCTGCGCAACCTCTCGGTGATCGAGAAGGCCCTCGACCTCATCGCCATCACGACGGGGACCCGACCAGACATCGACCTCGTCGCCCTCGACGACGAGAAGACGTTCGAAATGCTCCGTCGGGGCGACTCAGTGGGCGTGTTCCAGCTCGAGGGTGGGCCCATGCGCGCCCTCATGCGCTCCCTCGCCCCCACGTGCTTCGAAGACATCGGCGCCCTCGTCGCCCTGTACCGGCCGGGGCCGATGGCGGCCAACATGCACAACGACTTCGCCGACCGCAAGAACGGGCGCAAGCCCATCACCGGCCCCCACCCGGAGTTCTGTGAGGTGCTGGCCGACACCTTCGGGCTGATGATCTACCAGGAGGGCCTCCTCCGCGTCGCCGAGCGCTTCGCCGGCTATTCCGCGTACGAAGGCGATGTGCTCAGGAAGGCGTGCGGAAAGAAGATCAGGTCGCTGATGGCGGCCGAGCGGGAGAAGTTCACGGCCGCCTGCGAGGGCAACGGCTATGGCGCCGCGCTGGGCGACACGATCTTCGACATCATCGAGCCGTTCGCCGACTACGCCTTCCGGAAGTCCCACGCCTTCTGCTACGGCAAGGTGGCCTACCAGACGGCCTGGCTCAAGGCCAACCACCCAGTCGAGTACCTGGCCGCCCTCCTCACCTCCGTCAAGGACGACAAGGACAAGACCGCCGTCTACCTGGCCGAGTGCCGCACCATGGGTGTCGAGGTCATGGTGCCGGATGTCAACCGGTCCATGTCGGACTTCGTGGCCACCGGAGGTGGCCCAGACGACATCGGGTCAGCCCAAAAGATCCCGTTCGGGCTCTCGGCGATCCGCAACGTCGGCGAGGGCCTCGTCGCCCAGATCGTCGCCGAGCGCGATGTCAACGGCGCCTTCGCCGACTACTACGACTTCTGCCTGCGGGTCAACCCGATGGTGCTCAACAAGCGCTCTGTCGAGTCGCTGATCAAGGCCGGCGCCTTCGACTCCCTGGGCCACCCCCGCCGGGGACTGCTGATGGTGTTCGAGCAGGTCATCGACCGCACGCTGGCCCGCCGGCGGGAGCGCGACCTCGGCATCCAGAGCCTCTTCGGGGACATGGAGGAAGGCCCAGGTTCGGCCCTCGATGAGCGCATGCCGATCCCCGACCTGGAGTTCGAGCCCGCGGAGCGGCTGGTGCACGAGAAGGAGATGCTCGGCCTCTACGTCAGCAGCCACCCGCTGTTCGGCGTCGAGTCCGCCCTGCGCCGGCACACCGACTGCACCATCAACGACCTCCGCGAGCTCCGCGACGGCGAGATGCGCTGGGTCGGCGGCGTGGTCACGTCGCTGGTGCGCAAGTACACGAAGCGGGGCGACCTGATGGCCACCTTCGTGCTCGAGGATCTCCAGTCGGCCATCGAGGTGTTCGTCTTTCCGAGGACGATGCTCGACTGGGGCGCCCTCCTCTGCGACGACGCCGTGGTGTGCGTCAAGGGCCGGATCGACCTGCGGGAGGAGCCGGCCAAGATCATCTGCATGGAGCTCAAGCGGCCCGACCTGAGCCCCGACCACAGCCGTCCGGTCCGCATCAAGCTCGACCCCTCCGCGCTCACCTCGACGACCCTGGCCCGCCTCAAGGACGTGCTCCGCGAGCACCCTGGAAGCCAACCCGTCTTTGTCCATCTAGACTCAACCATCCTCCGACTTCCGGACGAGTTCCGGGTGGATGCAGGAAACGGGCTGATCGCCGAGTTGCGCGAACTGCTCGGGGCACATGGACTAGTGGGATAACCCACGGATACAGGGGGAGCACGGCCGACCCATGGCACTACAGGCAGAGACCAAAGACTGCACGGGGTTGAGCGATTCCGAGCTCTCGGAGATGGCCGACATCTGCGCGGACGGAACCGCCGGCTACGATGTCGGCATCCTCTCCAAGCAGGTGGAGGAGTGGGTGCTCGTCACCCACGTGCGGGACGGGGTGAAACTCGTTGCGTTCTCGTTCTGTACCCTGGAGCGCATCGGGGGCACGCCCTCGGTGATCATCGGCATGGCGTCGGTGAAGCGCGCCCCCCGCCGTGACGCGGTCCTACGCGCCCTGGTCGGCGAGCAGCTGCGCCGTGCCGTCCTGGCCTTTCCCGACGAGGATGTCCTGGTCGGGACACGTTTCCTCGACCCGTCGGGGTTTGCCGCCTTCGAGGGCCTGGAGGACATCGTCCCCCGCCCCGGCCACAAAGCGTCGGGCGAGGAGCGGGCCTGGGGCCGGCGCCTGGCCAAGCGTTTCGGCGCCGAGGGCCGGGTCGACGACCGCACCTTCCTCATCACCGGCACCGGTGACACCCCGCCGGCGCTGGACCACGAGTGCGTCGACCCCTCGGGCCTCGACCCCGCGGTCGTCGCCTTCTTCGCCGATCTTGATCGCCCCCGGGGCGACGCGCTGATCGGCTTCGGCTGGGCCATGGCCGAGTACCTGTCCGCCCGCGCCTCCAAGTAGCCTTTCGACCCATTCTGTTCGCTCTTCGCGGTATGCTTCCGATATGGCCCTGACTACGACGCGCCTCACGGCCGACGAGTACTTCGCCCTTCCCCCCACCGAACAGCGCACACAGTTGATCAACGGGGAGATCGTGGTGACCGAAGCCAGCCTGCGCCATCAACGGATTGCCGGGGAGATCTACTTCCAGCTGACGACCTGGCTCCGGGCCAACCCTGGACACGGTGAGGCCGGCTTCCCGGTGGACGTGCATCTGGACGATCTCAACGTCTTCGCCCCCGATGTCTGGTGGGTGCCTGATGCCGCCCGCCCAGGCCGTGACGCCAAGCGCATCGTCGGCCCGCCGGCACTCGCCGTCGAGGTCCGACCGCCTCCGACCTGGCGCCTCGATGTTGGCCTCAAGAAGCGCACCTACGAACGTCTGGGCCTGGCCGAGCTGTGGCTGGTGGACACCGCAGCCGACGAGGTCCTGATCTACCGGCGATCGACGCCCCGAGCCACCGACTTCGATGTGGCGCTCGAACTCACGAGCGAGGCCGTGTTGACGACGCCTCTCATCCCCGGCATCTCTCTCGACATCGCCGGCGTGTTCGACCGGTAGCCGGAGCTACCGCCCGGGGAGGAGGGTGGCCACCTGCTTGGTGCAGTGGCCGTCGAACGGCCCAGCGACCACCACGAGCAGGCGCCCCGGCCGGAACCCGAGAATGCGGGTCAGTTCTCGTGGTGACGAGCGCCGGCGGCGCAGGCGGTACAGCTCGTCGCCGAGCCGGCGGTCGCCCAGCGGGAACTGGTGGACTGTGCCCTGCCAGCCGAAGCGGCACTCGAACCCAACGGGGCCAGCCAGCACCAGCGGCCCCTCGGACGGCTCGACCAGGGCCAATGAGGGCCGGTCACCGACCAGGGTCCAGTACGGGACGCTCACGCCGGCAAAGCCGAGCAGCGGCCCGTGGGCCGGGTGGCGGAGGGCCTGAAGGTAGCGCTCCGCCCGGCGGGGGCTGATGCTGCCGACCCGCTGCGGCGGCCCGCTCAGGGCGACCGCTTCGGGACGGACGGTGTCCGGTGGGTCGAGGGGCTCGCCGATGGGCGCGGTGGTGACATCGTAGGCCTCCAGCGGCTCGCCACTGCGGTTCGGGTAGCTGCCGTTCGGGTAGCTGCCAGTGGGGAAGATGGCCCGCACGAAGGCGCCGGAATCGAGATCGATGCCGACACAGCCGTCAGGTTGGGGGGCCAGGACCAGCATTCGCAGCTCAGCGCCTGCGATGGCGACCCTGTATCGCACCTCGGTCCGCATGAGCAAATGGTGCACCCATGTTCACCGAAAGTGGTGGATGGTCGGGTTTGGGCCGCCACGGCTGGGGGGGATCCACGAATGATAGGCTCACCTACATAGATCTCTTCGCATTCGCCAACTTGCCGGTGCCGGCGGCGGCAGTCGTCAGCGCGGGTGCGACCGGCATCGTCGTGGACTGGGAACGCCGGGGCAAGGTCGCCCGCCAGGCCGGCGCCGATACCCAGATTAACGCCGATACGCCCGACGACCTCGCCGCGGTACGCGCCGCGGAGGCGGGTGTGGTCCTGTGCCGGGTGAACCGCTGGTCGCACCGGACGCCGGCCGAGATCGACCTGGCGGTACGGCTCGGCGCGGATGAGATCCTCCTGCCGATGGTGCGCCGCCCGGAGGAGGTCGATGCCGCCCTCGACGCTGTCGCCGGCCGGTGCGGCATGGGGATCCTGGTCGAGACGACCGAGGCCGTCCGGCGGGTCGACGAGCTTGTGGCCCGGCCCCTCTCCCGGATCTACCTCGGCCTGAACGACCTCATGATCGACCGGGGGAGCCGCTCACTCTTCCTGCCCCTGGTCGACGGCACGGCCGATCGGGTGGCCACAGCCACCGCCGGCGCTGGCATCGCCTTCGGTATGGCCGGGCTGACCCGCCCCGACGCCGGCCGACCGGTGTCGTGCCGCCTCGTCCTCGGCGCCCTGGCCCGGGTCGGGGCCTCGTTCACGTTCCTGCGCCGGTCGTTCTGGGCCGACACCGCCGGCCGCGACCTGGCGGTGGAGGTCGCACGGATCCACGCCGCGGCCGACGAGGCGACCCGTCGCCCGCCGGACGCAGTGGCCGACGATCACGCCCAGCTGGCTGCCCTGCTCGGAGCGTTCCGCGGGGACCAGGCCGTGTGAGGGCCCTCGTCACCGGCGCCGGCGGCTTCGTCGGGACCCATCTCTGCACTCGGCTGGTGGCCGACGGTTGGGACGTGGTGGCCACAGTGCGGCCAGGCTCGCCGGTACCCGCCGTCCTTCGCTCCACCACGGTGGCGCTGGTCGACCTGTCCGACCCTGTCGCCGTGGCGGCGATGGCTGCCGGCACCGACCCCGATGTCGCCTTCCTCCTGGCCGCGGCTCGCGCCGAGGCGACGCCGGCCGAGCGGGCGGCGACAATGGCCGTCAACGCGTCGGGCGTGGCGTGGACGGTTGACGGCCTGGGCCACCGGTGCCGGGTCGTCGTCCGCCTCGGGTCATCGACCGAGTACGCCGAGACCGACGGCCCGATGGACGAGTCCACCCCCCTGCGCCCGAGGGGCTGGTTCGGGACGACGAAGGCGGCCGGGTCGCTGCTGTGTGCCTCGGCGGCATCGGCGCGGGGTATCCGCGCCACCATCCTGCGGGCGTTCCAGGTGTACGGCCCAGACGATCACGCCCACCGCCTGGTGCCCACTGCGATGCGAGCGGCCCGCACCGGCGATGTGCTGCCGATGACAATGCCGGGCCTGCGCCGGGACTGGATCTTCGTCGACGACGTGGTGGAGGCCTGCGTGCGGGCCGCAGCGGCCGACCAGCTCCCCGCCGGCCAGGTGCTGAACATCGGCACCGGCCGCCAGGTGGCCAACGAGGACCTGGTGCGCGCCGTCGAGCGGGTGAGCGGCCGCGCCATCCTCGTGAAGCAGGGCGCCCATCCCGGGTGCCCGTGGGACACCACGTCGTGGGTGTGCGACCCCTCGTTGGCCGGGGACCTCTTGGGCTGGGAGGCCAACGTCACCCTCGACGAGGGCCTGGCCCGGTGCTGGGACGCGGAGCAGTGATCGCTGTCGTCACGCCCGTGTACCTGAACGCCCCGACACTGCCGGAGCTGGCTCGCCGGCTGGCCACCGCCCTCGACGCCGCCGGCCGGGCGTGGACGCTGCGCTTGGTGGTAGACGCCTCGCCCGACCACAGCCTCGCCGTCGCCCACGGCCTGGCCGCCGCCGACGCCCGGCTGGCGGTCACCGCGCTGGCGGTCAACGCCGGCCAGCACGCCGCACTGCTCGGCGGTCTGGCCGCGGAGGCGACGGCCGATGTCTGGGTATGCCTCGACGCCGACCTGCAGGACCCGCCCGAGGCGGTGCCGGCGCTGGTGGACAGGCTGGCGGTGGGTGACGCCGGCGTGGTTTTCGCCGGCCGGCGGGGCGCCTATGAGAGCCGGGGCCGGCTGGTGACCGGGGCGCTGCACCGGGCGGTCCAGGCCCGCCTCACCGGCGTCCCCGCCGACGCCGGCGCCTTCCTGGCCATGGACTGCGCCTCGCGGGACGCGCTGCTCGCGCTCCGACCGCCGAGCATCGTCGCTGGCGTCGGGGCGGCCGGGCTGCGGTCGGTGTCGGTGCCGGTCGTCCGCGATCCCAGGCCGTCGGGCCGGTCGGCGTGGACGGCGCGGGCGCGGGCGACCCAGTCGGCCCGCACCCTGGCGTGGGCGGTCGGCCGGCGACCGTGAGCGCGGTCGTGTTCGACATCGGTGGCGTCCTGCTCCACTACGACCCTCGGCTGCTCTATCGCGGCCTCATCCCGCCAGCGCTGGGCCATCGACCGCCAACCAATCGAGCCCCGCACCCCCGGCTTCGGCCTGGGCCAGCCCGCCACGTCACCACCGGCGGTGCGCCTGGTACGGCTCATGGCCGAGCACGAGGCCCTGGTCGCCCTCCTGCCTCTCAACCCCACCACCGCCGAGCACATGGGGG
>JANMRJ010000889.1:0-9682 GCA_031370985.1 Acidimicrobiales bacterium | reverse complement strand
CACCCGGATCTCGCCCTGGCCCAGGTCGAGCTCCGCGAACCGGTCGACGATGTCGCGCAGGCCGAACGCGCAGCCCTCGAAGACGGCCCGAGCGAGGTGGCCGACGCCGTGGGCCATCGAGAGCCCATGGAAGACGGCCCGCGCGCGCCCGTTCCAGCGCGGCGTCATCGCACCGGACAGGGCCGGCACGAAGATGGCGCCCTCGGACCCCGCCGGAACGTCCGCCGCCGCATCGCACAGCTGCTCGAACGTCGAGCGCCCGATGGTGTCGTTGAACCAGCGGACGCTGCCGCCCGAGACGAAGCCCGGGTTCTCGATCAGCCAGCTCCGCGGATCGGCGTGGGCGTGGGTCTCGACGAGTCCCGAGCGGTCGAACACGGGGACATCGGACGCGACCGCGACCGGCTCGGCCGTGCCCGCGATGTCGCAGATCGGGCCCGGGCGTAGAACTCCGGCCCCGAGCGCGGCCGCGTGCTCGTCGCCTGTGCCGACCGCGATGATGCACGTGGTCGTGAGCCCCAGAGCGGCGGCGGCGGCGGGCGTCAGGGTGCCCGCGACGGCCGTCGATACGGCCACGACCGGCAGCCGCTCGCGCTCCACGCCGGCCGCGGCGAGCAGCTCGTCCGACCAGTCGCGCTCGCGGACGTCGTAGAGCAGGCTCGATGAGGCATTGGCGTGGTCGACGATCGAGCGGCCCGTCAGTCGGGCGACCGCCCAGCTGCCGGGCAGGTGGAACGTCGCGGCCCCGGCGTAGGCGTCGGGGGCATGACCGCGGAGCCACAGGATCTTCGGTGCGACGTGGCTCGAGTCGAGGTTCAGCCCGGACCTCGCGAAGAGCTCGTCCGCGGGGATCCGGCGGCCGAGCGCGGCGGTCTCGTCCTCGGCCCGGCGGTCGAGCCAGATGATGGCCGGATGGAGGTCCGCGCCCGCGGCGTCGACCGCGACGACCCCGTCGACCTGGCTCGCGAACGCCAGCGCGGCGACGTCGGCCGGGGCGAGGCCCGCGGTGGAGACCAGCTCGGCGATGACCTCGCGGATCGCGGCCCACCAGTCGGCGGGGTCCTGCTGGGCCCACCCCGGGGCGGGGACATGGAGATCGTAGGAGCGGGCGGCCTCCCCGACCAGTCGGCCGGCCGGGTCGAGCAGCAGCCCCTTGAGACTCTGCGACCCGAGGTCGATCCCGATGACATGACCCACCGTTGAACCCCTGTGTGCTTCAGGTAGCGCGGACAGAATGCCGCGCCGGGTCCGGTCGGGATGCCTGACCGGACGAGATGCTGTTGCGGGGCCGGTGATGGGCCGGCCAAATGGGCTCGCGCCCGCCGCCGCTCGACGCGGCGGGCGCGGAGGAGACTCGAACTGGTGACTAGGTGACGTCGTATTCCGCGCCGAGGATCTTGCCTGCCTCGCGGAGCTCGGTCGGACGATTCCCCTCGAGCCAGATCGCGATGACGAACGCGATCACGATGTAGATCACGACCAGGTAGGGAAACAGGTTGTACGGGTACGCAGGGTTGGTCCCGACGAGCCCGTAGATCGGGATGGCCATCAACAGGATCCCGAGGATCGGCAGTACGAGGTGCTTCACGGCGCTGAACTCTTCCCGATAGTTGGCATAGAAGTAGCGGATGACGGCCACGTTGACCAGGATGTAGACGGGAATGATCCCGAGCGTCAGGATCGTCCCGAGATAGCCGTAGGTATTGAACGGCCCGACCGCGAGACCAAGGACCACCGCCAGGATCGCCGATCCGACGGACTGAACGATGATCGCCATCTGCGGCGTCGAGTACTTGCCGTTGATCGTGCCGAGGAAGGCCGGCAGGAGCTTCTCGCGACCCATCGCGTAGATGATCCGGGTGACGCCGTTGTGCGACGAGATCATCACTCCGAACATGCTCGACGCGCCGGCGATGTCCGTGAGGACCCGGAACCAGTCGGGGCTGTAGGTCTTGGCCAGAGTGTCGAACGGCGCCGCGTCATTCTGGAGCGTGCTGATCGTCGACACGCCGAAGCCGAGGGTCTCGGCCCAGGTGGCGAACAGGTAGATCACCCCGACGAGCAGCGTTGCGCCGAAGATCGCCCGGGGCACATTGACTCGCGGGTTCTCGACCTCCTCGCCGAGTGTCGCGGCACCTTCGAAGCCGACGAACGACAGGATGCCGAACACGAGGCCGAGGGCGATCCCGCTGAGCCCGGTGGGAGACTGGCCCGGGTCGAACGGCTTGAGGTTGATCCCCTCGGCGCCGCCCTTGCCCAGCACCAGAACACACAGGACCAGGATCACGCCAACCTCGATCCCGAACGCGATGAGCGCGGTCTCCATCGAGATGCGGATGCCGCGGATCGAGAGCACGAACGTCGTGACCCAGAAGATCGCGGCGATGATCAGCCAGCTCACGTCATAGCCGAAGCGGAGCAGGACGTTGCTGATCCAGTAGCCGATCAGGGCCAGCTCGGCCGGCTCGAGCAGCGAGTAGCCGAGGAACATCAACGTACCGGTGACGAACCCGGCCTTGGGCCCCACGCCGCGCACGACATAGGTGTAGAACGCCCCCGCGGCGGGCAGCTTGCGTGCCATCTCCGCCACGCCGTTCGCGACGATGAGCGCCGCGATCAGCGAGACAAGGTAGACGAACGGGAGCGCCGCGCCGGCGTTGATCGCGGTGAACTGGGTGTTGAAGTACGTCGAGACCGCCGGGCCCATGATCGTGGCCGACAGCATGATCGCCGCCACGAGCCCGACGGCATTCTTGCGTAAGCCGGGGGTGGCGATGGAGCCATCCGCCGGAGCCGTCAATCCTGTCATGGAACTGTCCTCACTCCTCCCAACCGTGCGACCCGCGACATGGCGCGCTGCGGGACATCAATGGATCGCGGGGATGCCGGCAGCCGCCGGGACATACGGGGTGCCGAACCCCAGTTCATCGCCGGCTTCCCGGACCCCTCCGATAGACGCGGAACTGGAACACGTCCGGTCGATGCCGCTCGCGGGAGAGCAGGACCGGTTCGTCGTCCAATGTGAAGTCGATCTGCTCGATGAGAACCACCAGCGAGCCCGCGGGCATCGCCAGCCGTCGCGCGACGTCGGTGCCGGCGCGGGCAGGGCGGATGTCGGCGATCCCGTGGTGGACGGCGAGGCCCAGCCGGTCGAGGACGGCGTAGAGCGCCTCCGTCGCGAGGGCGGCCGCGAGGTCCTCGGGGGTCAGGCTGGCCGCGGCCAGGCGCTCGACCGCGATGACGTCCTCGACCGCGACCACGGGCCGCCTGTCGGCGAGCCGAGTCCGGCGGACCACGACGACGCGACCGCGCCGGTCGAGCTCCAGCGCCTCCACCTCCTCGCGGGACGCCTCGCGCTGCTCGAGGACGACATCGGCCGTTCCCGGGGTCCAGCCGGCGGCCGCGATCAGGTCGGTGACGCCGGAGTTGACGTTGAGGTTGTTGCGAAGCGAGGACGCCTGGCCCGTGACGAACGTCCCGCGGCCCTGGCGGCGGCGGACGAACCCGGCCTCCTCGAGCTCCGTCACCGCGTGGCGGATCGTGGCCCGGCTGACACCCATCCGGCGAGCCAGCTCCGGCTCGGACGGCAGGCGGCCGTCGGCCCCGAGGGCGCGCTCCTCAATCGATCGACGGAGGTCTTCCGCGACGACAGCGCTCAGGTTCGGTGGGTGCTGGAGCGGTGGCACGGTGACGGCACGGTCCCCAACAGGTGGACAATCCCGAAACTCTAATCCTCATGTCAACAGGTTGTCAGACAACCTGACGAGTCCGCGGGCGCGGGCCGATGATTGTGGTCGATCGGCCCGCGAGGCGATGAGCCGTTGATCGATCAGTCGTGCTCCTCGTCGACTTCGGCCGCTCGGAGCCTGCCACTCAGCCCGACGGGCGGCTCCGCGATCGGCTTTCCCGGAGACCGAAGGCACCGATCTTGCGACGCGCGATCGGCAGCCAGGCGAGGCCGCCTGCGGCCTGGGCGAGGATGACCACCACGACCAGCATGCCGGGAACGGACAGGATCAGTCCGGGAACGGCCCAGATGAACAGGCCCCCGAACGAGAGGCCGAGGCTCCCCTGATCGATGTGGACCGCCTGGCCGCCTTCCGTCGCCGGCAGGCGGAACGTGTCGGACCCGGTCGTCCGCATCGTCGGCCCGGGTCCGGATCCCGAGTTGATCGATCCGCCGCCCGGCGCAGGCGACGGAGTCGGGCTGGCGCTCGGGACGGGCGGCGGGTTGGTTGACGGGGCAGCGCTGGGGTCCGCGGTCGGCGTCGGCGTCGCGGTCGCCGTCGGAGTTGCGGTCGCGGCCGGCGTGGGGGTGGACGTCGGCGTCGCGCCGGGCAGCGGACGGACGATGATCGTGACCCGGACGGGGGCCGACAGCCTCACGCCATCCGACGCCCGATAGGTGAACGAGTCGGTTCCACTGAAGCCGGCGTCGGGCACGTACGTAAGTGCTCCTGTCGGCGACAGGAGCGCCGTCCCGTTGGCCGGCAGCGCTGCGATGAGTGCGATCAGGGGATCGCCATCGGCGTCCGTGTCGTTGCCAAGGATCCCCGGTTGGGGAACGGTCAGGGTGCCGCCCTCGTCGACCGTGTAGTGGTCGGCAACGCCCGCCGGGGCACGATCGACGATCGTGATCGTCACGGTCGTCGGCGCCGACGATAGAAGGCCGTCCGTCGCGCGGTAGGTGAAGGCGTCCGTACCGGTGGCGGCGGGCGTCGGGCTGTAGACATACGAGCCGTCCGCGGCGAGGTTGACCGTGCCCAGTGACGGCGCGCTGACCAGGATCGCCGTCATCGGATCCCCGTTTGGATCGACATCGTTCCCGAGCACGCCCGGCGCAGCGATCGTCAGGCGTCCGTTCCGGTCGACCGATGCGCTGTCGGGGGACGCCGAGGGGGCGGAGTTGGCGATCGAGATCGTGACGGTCGCGCTGCTCGACGCGGAGATCCCGTCGGAGGCGGTGTAGGTGAATGAGACGGTGCCGACGAAGCCTGCCGCCGGCGCATAAGTGTACGACCCGTCAGGGGCAAGGCTCAGGGTTCCGCTGGCCGGGCCGGCCACGAGAGCCGCCGAGAGGGCGTCCCCGTCGGCGTCGGTGTCGTTGGCCAGGACGCCCGGTGCGGCCACGGACAGGGTGACGTTCTTCGGCGTGCTCGCGCTGTCGTCGACCGCGGTAGCCGCGGCATTCGTGATCGTCAGGCTGACCGTCGCGGGCGCGGACGTCAGACTCCCGTCGTCGGCTCGGTACGTGAAGCTGTCCGATCCGACGTAGCCGGCGACAGGCGTGTAGGTCAGTCCGCCGTCGGGCGACAGGGTGAGCGAACCGTGCGTCGGACCGCTCCCGGTCACGGCCGACAGGGCATCCCCGTTGGGATCCGTATCGTTGGCGAGGACGCCCGGAGCCGACACCGTGAGGACGCTGTCGTGGGCCACGGTCCAGCTGTCGTCGACCGCCGTCGGAGCAAGATTGCCGATCGAGATGGTGACGGTCGCCGAGGCCGACGCCGTCCCGTCCGAGGCCCGATAGGTGAACGAGTCGACGCCGCTGAACCCAAGCGTCGGGGTGTACGTGAACGAACCGTCAGGGGCGAGCACGAGCACGCCGCCGGTCGGTGCCGCCAGGACCGACGCGGTCAGCGGGTCGCCATTCGGATCGCTGTCGTTGGCGAGGACGCCCGTTCCGGCACCCACGATCAGGGGCAGGTTCTTCGAGCCGGCATACGCATCGTCCACCCCGACCGGCGGGTCATTGGCAACCGTGAGGGTGACAATGGCCGGGTCGGACAGCGCGCCGTCGCTGACGGTGTAAATGAAGGCATCCGGTCCCGTATAACCGGCGGTCGGCGTGTAGGTGAACGAGCCCGCGGCGGCGAGACTGAGCGTCCCGTGCGTCGGACCGGTCTGGACCGATGCGGTCAGTGGATCCCCATCCGCGTCGCTGTCGTTGGCGACCACCCCCGCCCCGCCGACCGTGAGGACCGCGTTCTTCGTGGCGGTGTAGCTGTCCGGCGCAGCGACGGGTGGCGCGTCGGCGACGGTCAGGGTGACTGTCGCGATGTTGGAGTCGCTCGAGCCGTCGTTGGCGTGGTAGGTGAACGCGTCCGGGCCGACATAGGCCGGATCGGGCGTATACGACCAGGAGCCATTCGCGTTCACGCTCACGGAGCCGTGGGCGGGGCCGGCGTCGAGGTGGGCCGTCAGCGGGTCTCCGTCGACATCGGTGTCATTCGCCAGCAGGCCCGGCGAAGCCACCGTCCGCGTCCGGTCGTGAAGGACCGTCAGGCTGTCGGGAACGGCCACCGGCGGTGTGTTCGGTGTGGCGACGGTGATGACCAGCTGGATCGGCTGCGAAAAGGTGCTCGAACAGTCCGGCTTGTTGAATTCGTTGCTGCTCCAGTTGTAGGTGCCGGCCTGGGAGTTCGCGATCGTGACGTCGAAGACGACCTGGTCGTTGGCGGGATTGCCGGCCAGCCGATCGGCGTCGGCCGCCGCGGCCACGGTGATCGTGGTCGACCCGCTGCCCGAGGCGCTGACGTTCCACGTCGTCCCGGCGGGAGCGGCGACCAGGCTCTCGGAGGTGACGGTGAAGGTCGCCGGGATCACGACCTTGATGCAGCCGATCGCGTCGCCACCGCCGTTCGTCGAGCTCGTGTTCACGGCCGTGATCCGCACGACCGTCGTCCCGACGGACGACACGGTCGAGGGTGACGCGCCGATCGTCCACGAGTTGGCGGCCCATGCCGTTGCGGGAATCACGAGCCGCACCGTGAACGAGACGAGCACGAGGGCGATGGTCGCGACGGCCCGCGACGAGCCGGAACGCGGCGCCGGGCCCATCAAGCGACCTGCGCGCGCGGGACCCACAGCGGCGTCGTTGCCATCTGTCCGGGCAGCGGCGGGTTGTCGGCCGTCTCGAAGGCCTGGATGAAGGCGACGACCAGGCGCTCGTCGAGCTGGCTGCCGGCCGCATCGCCGAGTCGCCGGAGCGCTTCCTCGACGGACAGGGCCTTGCGGTACGGGCGTGTCGTGGTCATGGCCGAGAAGGCATCGCCGACGGCGAGGATCCGACCGATCAGCGGGATCTCCTCGCCGGCGAGTCGGTGCAGATAGCCCTGCCCGTCCCAGCGCTCGTGATGATGGCGGATCCCGGCCCGGATGTGATCGATGTTGTCGATGTTCCGGACGATCGAATCGCCGAGCGCGACGTGCTGCTTGACGATCTCGTACTCCTCGTCCGTCAGCTTGCCGGGCTTGCGCAGGACGGCATCCGGGATCCCGATCTTGCCGACATCGTGCAGGAGTCCGGCCGTCCTGACGATCTCCAGGTATGCGGGGTCCAGCCCGAGCCGCTCGGCGAGGAAGACGCCGTATCGGGCGACGTCCTCGGAGTGGCGCTTCGTATAGCGATCCTTGGTGTCAACCGCAAAGATCAGGCCCTGGAGGGTGTCGAAAGCGCGCATCTCGGACGAGGCCTGTGGTGTCTGTCCGGCGATCCGAACGGCGTCGCCGCCGCTGGCCCTCGCCTCGGCAAGGGCGACCGCCACGGCCGACAGCAGCTCGGTCACCGAGTCAGCGACCGCGGGATAGGCGGCGATCCCGGCACTGATCGAGATCGGCAGGCGTTCCACGCTGTCGACGGCGAGGCTCTCGTCGGCCAGCCTGACCCGGATTCGGTCGATCATCGGCTCGAGCTCGACGATCTCGGCCGCCGGCACGACGATCAGGACCTCGTCGGGGCCGTAGCGGCCATTCAGCGCGTCGTCGGGGAGCGCGCTCGCGACCAGTCGCGAGAGCTGCAGGAGGGCCGCGTCTCCGGCTGCATGGCCGAAGTTGTCGTTGAGTGCCCGGAAGTTGTCGAGATCGATCAATGCGACCCCGATCGCGCGACCGTCGGCCCGGGAACCCTCGATCGCCAGCGCCAGCTCGCCGACGATCGCGCCGTGGTTCAGAAGGCCCGTCAACGGGTCGCGCCGCGAGGCATCGACCAGCTGCATCGTCTGGCGGACGATCCGGCCCTGAGCCGAGCGGAAGATCAGGTACAGGAAGATCGAGACGATGACCGCGGCACTGACCGTCAGGAGGACGACGTCGCGACGCACCGAGTCCAGACGGCTGAAGAGCGGGGCGGCGTCCCGCCAGATGCCGATGACCGCCTGGGTCCGGCCGTCCGTCCCGATCAGCGGGAAGTAGGCCCGGACGAGCTGATCGCCGGAGAGCGCATTGCCGAGCGCCTCGGTCGGCGCTCCGGACTGGACCACGTCGGCCATGACCTTCTGGTCGCTGGCTGCCGACGTGAAGGCCGGGGAGACCGATCCGTGCTGACCGCGGATAGACGCGACGTTGCTGGCGAGCACCGTGCCATCGGGCGTCATGATCTGGATCTGGAGGATCTCCGCGCGGTGGGCGATCGCCGCGAGCCCGCTCTCGACCGAGGCGATCCGCGCTGGCGTCGCGGCCGGCGTCAGGTCGGCCGGCTCGAGGAACCCGTTGGCGAACGTGCGGATCGTCGCGGCATCGCTGCCGACCGCGGCCTCGAGGGTCGCGGACGAGAACTGGACGGAGACCATGATCGCCTGCGACATCGCCGTGATCCCGACGATGACCAGGAAGATCCCGTACACGATGAACAGCAGGATGGGCCGCGGGAGGCTGACGCGCGAACCGAACAACGTGGTCGAGACCCTCGCATGTCGAACTGGCTGGGCCTGCAGCGTATTGGCGAGGCCTACCGTCTTCTAGGAAACGGAAGTACCAGTCGGCCGTCCCGACCGTCGCTGGGTCGGGCCGCGCCTCGAGGCGATCGCGGAGGAGATGCTCGGCTGATCGTCGAGGCCGACGCAGATGCTGCAGGTCAACCCAGCTCGTGGACGATCCAGACGTTCTGGTCGAAGTAGACGCCTTCGTCACCCTCGCGATCGATCGCGATCGGTCCGGTCGCGCCCGGGATCACGTAGTCGCCGCTGTCCGGGAACGCCAGGCCCGTCCAACCGGCCAGTCGGCGACCGAGCCGCGCATGGTCATCGACCGTGGGGACGTGCCGGCAATCCGACCGCCGAGCCGGACGTGGAGCCGGATCCACGGGTCGAACGGCAGGCCGTCGTCGCGTGTCCAGGCCGCGTAGCGCTCGATCGAGGCGAGCGGATAGCGTTCCTTGTCGGTCGGCCGGACACAGGCGATCACGGCCCGGAACCCGGCCGACCGGGCCGCTGCCCGGAATGCGCTGAGCATCTTCCCTGCGTGACCGGCGCCGCGCAGCTCCGGCGTCACGACGATCAGCATCGCCCCGAGGGTGTTTGGCGCACGGCCGGCCTCGAGGTCCGCCGCGCTCCGTTCGACCTGGTCGTCCCAGCCGGCCGGGAGCCCGGCGTCCGTCCCGTCCCACCACAGGGGCATCGCGTTGCCGACCGCAGCGATCGCGCCAGACGCATCGAGGAGGATCATCTGGAACTCCGGCCAGCGTTCGTACGCCGTCGGGAAATGGCGGTTCGCCACCTCGTCCTCGAGCATGAATGGCTGCCAGATCCCGACGTTGTGGGCGTCGATCGCCGCGTCGAGATCGGGCCGCTCGCGACACGTCGTGAGGGTGTGGCCGGGCGGCAGTCGGAGTCCTGGCTCCATTGATCGGGCGGATCGGCCCCGACTCAGTCGTGCGGGCCGATCGCGTCCCGGCCGAGATAGC
>JANMRJ010000883.1:0-4697 GCA_031370985.1 Acidimicrobiales bacterium | reverse complement strand
CACCCGGATCTCGCCCTGGCCCAGGTCGAGCTCCGCGAACCGGTCGACGATGTCGCGCAGGCCGAACGCGCAGCCCTCGAAGACGGCCCGAGCGAGGTGGCCGACGCCGTGGGCCATCGAGAGCCCATGGAAGACGGCCCGGGCGTTGCCATTCCAGCGCGGGGTCATCGCGCCCGACAGGGCTGGCACGAAGATCGCCCCGTCGGACCCGGCGGGCACGGCCGCCGCGAGATCGCACAGGTCCTCGAATGACGAGCGCCCGATCGTGTCGTTGAACCAGCGGACGCTGCCGCCGGAGACGAAACCGGGGTTCTCGATCAGCCAGCTCCGCGGGTCGGCGTGGGCGTGGGTCTCGACGAGCCCGGATCGGTCGAGGACGAGCGCGTCGGACGCGACGGCGACCGGCTCCGCGGTCCCCGCGATGTCGCAGATCGGTCCGGCGAGCAGGACGCCGGCGCCGAGGCACGCCGCGTGCTCGTCGCCGGACCCGACACCGACGAGGCAGTCGGTGGTCAGGCCGAGCTCGGCGGCGGCGTCGGCGGTCAGGGTGCCGGCGACGGCCGTCGAATCGGCGACGCGCGGGAGGTGTTCGCGGTCGAGGTCCGCGGCCGCGAGCAGTTCGTCGGACCAATCGCGGGTCCGGACGTCGTAGAGGAGCGTGGACGACGCGTTCGAGTGGTCGACGACCGACCGTCCGGTCAGGCGAGCCACGGCCCAGCTTCCCGGCAGATGGAACATCGCCGTCCTGGCATAGGCCTCGGGCGCGTGGGCGCGCAGCCAGAGGATCTTGGGAGCGACGTGGCTCGAGTCGAGATTGAGGCCCGACCGCTCGAAGAGCGCATCGGGCGCCATTCGCCTGCCGAGCGCGGCGGCCTCGTCCTCGGCCCGCCGGTCGAGCCAGATGATCGCGGGGTGGAGGACCTCGCCGAGCTCATCGACGGCGACGACGCCGTCGACCTGGCTTGCGAGTGCGAGCGCGGAGATATCGGCCGGCGCGAGATGCGCTTCCGCCATCAGTTCGCCGACGACGCCGCGGATCGCCGACCACCAGTCGGCCGGATCCTGCTGAGCCCAGGCAGGGAACGGATAGACGAGCTCGTAGCTGCGGACTGCCTCGCCGGCGAGGGCTCCACTGGGATCGAGGAGGAGACTCTTCAGGCTCTGCGACCCGAGGTCGATTCCGATGACGTAACGCACGGGTACCCTCGATCTCGTTGGGGCGAGTTGCGGTGCGGCCTCGCCGGTGTCGGTCGGGCCTGCGACGAGCGATGATCCTGGCCGGATCGGCGACGGAGCTGA
Source organism: Acidimicrobiales bacterium (assembly GCA_031370985.1). Lineage (GTDB taxonomy): Bacteria > Actinomycetota > Acidimicrobiia > Acidimicrobiales > AC-14 > CADCTB01. The sequence continues at coordinate 3,398 of JANMRJ010000883.1, read as the reverse complement.
TCGTGAGTTGCCCGGCCCGCCGCATCGAGGACGCGGCGGGCACGGAACGATGACGGAGGTCGGCTAAGCGATGTCGTACTCGGCGCCCAGGATCTTGCCCGCCTCGCGCAGCTCGGTCGGACGGTTCCGCTCGAGCCAGAAGGCGATGACGACGGCGATCACGATGTAGATCACGACGAGGTAGGGGAACAGGTTGTACGGGTATGCGGGGTTTGTTCCGACGAGACCGTAGATCGGAATGGCCATCAGCAGGATCCCGAGAATCGGCAGGAGGAGGTGCTTGAATGCGTTGAATTCCTGCCGGTAGTTGACGTAGAAGTAGCGGATGACCGCCACGTTGACGAGGATGTACACCGGAATGATCCCCAATGTCAGGATCGTCCCGAGGTAGCCGTAGGTGTTGAACGGCCCGACCGCGAGGCCAAGGGCGATCGCGATGATCCCCGACCCGACGGACTGGACGATGATCGCCATCTGCGGCGTCGAGTACTTGCCGTTGATCGTCCCGAGGACGGCCGGCAGGAGCTTCTCGCGGCCCATCGCGTAGATGATCCGGGTGACCCCGTTGTGGGACGAGATCATCACCCCGAACATGCTCGAGGCTCCCGCGATGTCGGTGAGGACGCGGAACCAGTCGGGGCTGTAGGTCTTGGCCAGCGTGTCGAATGGCGCCGCGTCATTCTGGAGGGTGCTGATCGTCGACACGCCGAAACCGAGGGTCTCGGCCCAGGTGGCGAACAGGTACACGACGCCAACGAGGAGGGTCGCGCCGAAGATCGCCCGGGGCACGTTGACCCGCGGATTCTCGACCTCCTCGCCGAGGGTCGCAGCACCCTCGAAGCCGACGAAGGACAGGATGCCGAACACCAGCCCGAGGGCGATGCCGCTGATCCCGTTGGGCGACTGGCCCGGGTCGAACGGCTTGAGGTTGATCCCCTCCGCCCCGCCCTTTCCGAGCACGAGGACGGACAGGACGATGATCACGCCGACCTCGATGCCGAACGCGATCAGTGCCGTCTCCATCGAGATGCGGATGCCGCGGACGGAGAGCACGAACGTCGTGACCCAGAAGATCGCGGCGATCAGGATCCAGCTGACGTCATAGCCGAAGCGCAGCAGGACGTTGCTGATCCAGTACCCGATCAGGGCCAGCTCGGCGGGCTCGAGCAGCGAGTAGCCGAGGAACATCAGGGTGCCCGTGACGAACCCGGCCTTCGGTCCGATGCCACGGACGACGTAGGTATAGAACGCCCCGGCGGCCGGCAGCTTTCGGGCCATCTCGGCGACGCCGTTCGCGACGATCAGGGCCGCGATCAACGAGACCAGGAAGACGAACGGCAGGGCCGCTCCCGCGTTCTGGGCGGTGAACTGCGTGTTGAAGTACGTCGAGACCGCCGGGCCCATGATCGTCGCGGACAGCATGATCGCCGCCACGAGCCCGACAGCATTCTTGCGAAGGCCGGGCGCCGCGATCGCGCCATCAGCCGGAGCCGTCAATCCAGTCATGGAATCTGTCCTCACTCCTCCGAACCGTGCGTCCCGAGCCGGTTGCGGCCGCGGACGTCAATGGATCGCTGGGATGCCGGCAGCCGCCGGGACATAAGGGGTGCCCAACCCCGGGTTCATCGCCGGCTACCGGGGCCCCTCCGATAGACGCGGAACTGGAAGACGTCGGGCCGATGCCGTTCGCGCGAGAGGAGGACGGGCTCGTCGTCGACCGTGAAGTCGATCTGTTCAATCAGCACGACGAGCGACCCCGACGCGATGGCAAGTCGGCGAGCGACATCGCCGCCAGCGCGGGCTGGTCGGATGTCGGCGATCCCGTGATGGACCGCCAGGCCGAGACCATCGAGCACGTCGTACAACGACTGTGAGGCGAGGGCGACGGCAAGGGCGTCCGGGGTGATGTTCGCGGTCCCGAGCCGATCCTCGCCCATGACGTCCTCGACGGCGACGACCGGACGCTCGTCGGCGAGTCGCGTCCGGCGGATGACGACGACGCCGGCGCCGCGATCGAGCCCAAGCGCCTCCGCTTCCTCGCGGGTCGCTTCGCGGATTTCCCGGGTCACGTTGGTCGTTCCCGGCGTCCAGCCCCCGGCCGCGATCAGATCGGTGACGCCCGAGTTGACATTCAGGTTGTTGCGCAGCGAGGTGGCCTGGCCGGTGACGAAGGTGCCGCGGCCCTGGCGCCGGCGCACGAAGCCCGCCTCCTCGAGCTCGGTCACGGCATGCCGGATCGTGGCCCGACTCACGCCCATCCGACGGGCGAGCTCGGGCTCCGACGGCAGGCGCCCGTTCGCGCCGAGCGTTCGCTTCTCGATCGACCGGCGCAGATCGTCGGCGACGACGGCAGTCAGGTTCGGCGGGTGTTGCAACGGTGGCACGCCATTCCCCAGACGAAAGAAGAATGCGGTCATCGTAGAACGTCATGTCAACAGGTTGTCAGACAACCTGATGAATTGCCGGTTCGATCATCCCGCGGCCCGGGAGTTGGGGTCCTCGCACGAACGGAAACCGAACGGTCAGGACGACGGTCAGGACGGCGTCAGGTTTCCCCGCGCCGCCCGTTTCAACCGAGGTCGTGGACGATCCAGACGTTCTGGTCGAAGTAGACGCCCTCGTCGCGCTCGCGATCGATCGCGACGGGTCCGGTCGCGCCCGGGACGATGTAGTCGCCGCTGTCAGGAAAGGCGAGACCCGTCCACGCCGTCCAGTCCGCGACCGAGCCGCGCATCGTCATCGACTGCGGACTCGCGCGCACGATCCTGCCCCCGAGCCGGACGTGGAGCCGGATCCACGGATCGAATGGCAGCCCGTCCTCGCGCGTCCACGCCGCGAAGCGATCGATCGAGGTCAGCGGGTAGCGCTCCTTCTCGGTCGGCCGGACGCAGGCGATCACGTTCCCGTAGCCGGCACTCCGAGCGACCGCACGGAATGCCGCCAGCATCGTCCCGGCGTGGCCGGCGCCGCGGAGCACCGGCCGGACGACGATCAGCATGGCCCCGAGCGTGTTCGGCGCGCAGCCGGCCTCGAGGTCGGCGGCGCTCCGTTCGACCTGCTCGTCCCAGCCGGCCGGCAGCCCGGCGTCGGTTCCGTCCCACCAGAGGGGCATCGCGTTGGCGACGGCGACGATCGCGCCCGACGCGTCGAGCAGGATCAGCTGGAACTCCGGCCAGCGCTCATAGGCGAGCGGAAACAGGCGGTTGGCAACCTCGTCCTCGAGCATGAACGGCCGCCAGATCCCGACGTTATGGGCCTCGATCGCCGCGTCGAGATCGGGCCGCTCGCGACACGTCGTGAGGGTGTGGCCGGGCGGCAGTCGGAGTCCTGGCTCCATTGATCGGGCGGATCGGCCCCGACTCAGTCGTGCGGGCCGATCGCGTCCCGGCCGAGATAGC
>JANMRJ010000217.1:0-1554 GCA_031370985.1 Acidimicrobiales bacterium | reverse complement strand
GCCTTGGGCGGCCTCGCCTTCGGCGGGTGGATCTCTCAGGAAGCGGCGCTGAGCCACGGGAGGCTGCGGGAGGCGATGGGCTCGATCACCGTGCCGGCGACCTTCGAGCGCATCGGCGACACCGCCGGCGGCTGGTCACTGTGCTTCGACGAGTGCCCCAGCTACAGCCGCTACTGGGTCACAACCGGCGACGTTGAGAGCGCCAGGGCCCGGCTGCACCGGATCCTCGAGGACGAGGGCTTCGTCCTGGGCAACTGGGGCGCCGACAAGGCGGGGGGCGCCACCGTCACGGGCAACCGGGGAAGGCTCGGCGTGAGCGCCAGCGTCGGCACCCGCTGGGTGTGGAAGAACGGGGAGCCGGTGCGGCCCTCGCCCGGTCAGCTCGGCGTGGCCGTGACCCTCGACACCGACGACGGGTACTGATCAGCCCCCTAAGCCACATCCCCCTGACGGCGCCGTTCCCACCCCCGCCCGGGGCCCATGCGTCGGGCTTGGGTGTGCTGCACCGACGCGCGTCGCGCGTCTGGCAACAGCGCCTCTGAACATTCCTTCGTTGTCGCGCTCCTGGCAACTCCGCTGGCAACACGCGTCCTCACGATCGGCGACATGGACGCCGTCAACCCCGAGCCCTCGCCGGCGAGTGGGCCACCCTGGGCGCCAGCGCCCCGGCCCGCCGAGCCCTGCGCCGCTGGGCCGAGACCGAGCCCGCCCTGGCCGGCTTCGCCAGCCCGGCCGAGGTGGTCACCCGTTGCCAGCAGCGGGGCGACGCCCGTTCGGCCAACGCGCTTCTCGGTGCGCTGCTGCGCCTGGCCGGGGAGGACCTGGCCCGGCGGTCGGTGCTCCAGGCCGTGCTGCCCAGCCTGGCCGCCCGGGCATGGCGGCGGCGGTATGACCGTGCCGCCACCGGCGTCGGCCTGTGGGACGACGTGGCCGAGCTCGACGTCGAGATGATCACCCTGGCCCTGGAGCGCATCGACGAACTGGCCGGCACCTCCCCGGAGTGGCCGTCGCAGGCCATCGTCGATGTCGCCTATGAGCGGCTGCGCTGGGCCGCCCAGGTGGCCCGGCGCCACCGCATCGACACCGTCGCCCTGGAGCCCTTCCACGACGTCGCCATGGCCGAGCCCGACCGCACCGACGACGAGTTCGGCCGCGTCCTCCTCGACGCGGTGGCAACGGGCGGCCTGCGCCGGCGGGACGCGGCGCTGATCTACGCCAGCCGGGTGCTCGGCTTCAGCCCGGCCGAGCTGGCAGAGCGCGAGCGGCGCGACGTGCGCGCCGTGCGCTCCCAGCGGGCCCGGGCCGAGCGCACCCTGGTCGCCCTGTCCCGCTGACAGCCCATCAGCGGGACAGGTCGATGCCCCGCTCCGGCCCCACGCCAGGCGAACCCAGGCGCGAGGTGAGCGCCAGCCACTCCGGTCGGGCGCCGGGCGGGCTGTGGTCGAGCATCGCCTCCAGGGTGGGGGCGCTCGGGTCGCGGCCCCACCGATCTGCGAGGACGGCGGCGTCGCCGTAGGCGCTGGCCAGTCCGTCGATCACGGCCGCTTCCAGGGC
>JANMRJ010000861.1:0-2129 GCA_031370985.1 Acidimicrobiales bacterium | reverse complement strand
CGGCCGAGGCGTCGCCACCGAGGCCCTCGACCATGGTCACGAAGTTGAACTTCATGAGGCCGAGCCAGGAGTGGCCCGGGTCTCCGGGCTGACCCGGTAGATCGTCGTCACGGAGCCTGTCGACGTACCTGGCCCCGGACTCGGCGGCGATCCGGGCCAGGACTGGGCTGGGGAAGACCTCCGAGCCGAAGATGGCCGGCACGCCGGTCTGGCGGACCTGGTCGATGAGGGCGCCGACGGCCCGGGGCGTCGGTTCCTCGAAGTTCGACATCTGCACCGCGCCGATCACCCGCCAGCCGTAGTGCTGGGCGAAGTAGGCGTAGGCGTCGTGATAGGTGAGCAGGTCGCGCCGAGGAACGGTGGCGCTGGCCGACTTCATCGCCGCGTCGAGGGCGTCCACCTTGGACGCGAACCGTTCGTAGTTGGCCTCGTAGTCGCGGGCATGGGCCGGATCGAGGTCCGCCATCGTGTCGCGCACGGTCTTGGCGTAATCCTTGGCGAAGGGCGGGTTCGTCCAGAGATGGGGGTTGGGCTTACCTCCCTCTCTCGGGAAGGAGAAGTCGTACAGGTACTGGTCCGGCGCGATGGTGCGGTCGCCCAGCTCGACCACCCGCACCTCACTCCGGAGGTGGGATCGGGCGAGGTTCTGGATCGGCTCTTCGAGCATCAGTCCGTTGACGAACAGCACGTCGGCTTCGGATAGGGCGCGTGCCGCGCTGGGTGGGGGGTCGAAGGTGTGCGAGTTGGTGCCCTCGGGCACGAGTCCCCGTACCTGGGCTAGGCCGCCGACGACGTTGGCCACTATGCTCGTGATCGGCGACACGGTCGTGACCACGTTCGGCCGGCGCTCGCCGCCGGCTAGCGGCGCGGAGCTGGTGGCCCGGCAGGCCGTCCCAAGAGCGGTCATCCCCAGCAGTACGGCGAGCGCAGCGCTGCGATGCATCCGGAAATCGACCATCACTGGTCCCTAGACTGGCCGAGGGTCTTTTGGGACAAGACCCTGCTGAGCTCGTACTCGGCCCGTTCGAGTTCTCTTCTGAGCTTGGCAATCTCGGAAGCCATCCGACGGGGGCTGTTCTGGAACTCGCCCAGGATCCCGGTCACCTCGCTGTCCGTCGCTCGCTCCGGCATGTTCATGCTCCTCTCATCTCGGTGCGCGGCAAGTGCGCGGCCCCGCTCGTCTCCATCCGCCACATCGCGAACTCCGGATGCGCGGCGCGTGCGTTCTCGGTCGCCTCTTCGAGGCTGTGGCATTGGGTCAGGTGGAAGAACAGGAGCGTGACGAAAGTCGACGCCGCATGGGCGAACGGAGCGCCCCTCGGGGCGAGGTAGGACCTCGCGCCCGCCGACAGAAAGGCGTCCGTCAGACCGGCCGAGCCTGCGGAGCAACCCAGGGCGATCACGTCGCGGCCGGAGACCCGCAGGACCGACCGAAGTGCCTCGACCGAATAGCTCGTGCCTTCCGGTCGGTCGACGGAACCAGGCAGGAAGCGCAGGCCCGTCCCATCGGCGTGCACCGCCAGCACGAGGTAGGGCGCCCGCCCGTCCTGGCCTCGAAGGAGCCGCTCTGCATTGTCTATGTTGGCGACCGGCCAAAGCTGGACGCCGATGCGCATGACCTCGAGGGACGAGCGCAGGGCGAGGGCGACCGGCGACATACCTTGGCCCTCAACGAGATCGACCCATGTCCACCAAGGGCCGTTCGTCCCGACGTCCCACACCCGAGACGCTCGTTGCTGCGCCCCATCGGTCACTTCCGTCGCCCCCCATGCCGGGCACGCAGGAGCGGAAGCCGAATGGGGCGAGGCCGAGCCGGCTCACGCCGCGCTGGATCGGCGACGGCTCCCCCGTCCACCAGGATGCCCATGCGGAGCAGGGTTCGTGCGAAGCGCCAGGCCTCGTCGGCATTCGGCGCGTCGTCCGAGCCGGGCCACTCGTCGCCCGCCCCCGCCCGCAGCAATTCCTCGAGCTGCCGAAAGGCGGGTACGGACAACGAGTACATCTGGAGGGTGTTGCGGTCCAGCAGCACTGTCTCGTGCTCGAACGAGCGCACGACCACAGTGGGCGCCAACCCGTAGCGCATGCCCGTCATCCGGTGTACCTGGCCACGCCGACCAGGACCTGCTTGC
>JANMRJ010000855.1:0-9618 GCA_031370985.1 Acidimicrobiales bacterium | reverse complement strand
GGCGCCGGCGGGAGGCGCCGACCGACCCCCGCTACTCCCCCGCCAGCGCCCCCGCCACCGGCATCGAGCGGAGCCGGCGCTCGAGGTGGTGCTCCATGGCCCGGGTGGCCAGGCGCTCGACCTCGGCGACCGTCGGCCCCGCCGGCACCACCAGCGCCCCGGCGAGGTCGCCGCCGAGCACCCGGCGCACGAGCTCCAGAGCGTCCGGCGACACTGCGATCGAGTCGCCGCGCCCCGAGCACGCCACGCACAGGACGCCGCCCTGGGCCAGGTCGAAGGACTCCAGCCCGTACCGGTCCCCGCATGAGGCGCACTCGTCCAATAGCGGGTGGAAGCCCTCGGTCGACAGGAGCTTCAGGAAGAACGCCGCCACCAGCATCGGGGCATCGTGGGCGGCCAGGGCGCGCAGGCCGCCGAGCAGCATGACAAACAGCCGCTGGTTGGCGTGGCGCTCCTGGGCCAGCTGGTCGGTCGCCTCCAACAAGGCAGAGGCCTTGGCCAGCCGGGACAGGTCCTCCCGCACTGGGCGGAAGTGGTCGATGGCCTCGGCCTGGGTGACGATATCGAGTTCACGCCCCTCGTAGAACATCAATGACACATGCACGAGCGGCTCCAGCCGGGCCCCGAAACGGCTCTTGGTCTTGCGCACGCCCTTCACCACCGCCCGCACCTTGCCGTGGCGCTCGGTCATGAGGTTGACGATGCGGTCGGACTCCCCCAGCCGCCACGTGCGTAGCACGATCCCCTGGTCCCGATAGAGGCCCACTACGCCTCGAGACCGCCGAAACGGCGGTCTCGGCGCTGGAACTCCCGCACCGCCTCGAACAGGTGCTCCCGCCGAAAGTCCGGCCACAGCACGTCGGTGAAAACCAGCTCGCTGTAGGCCAGCTCCCAGAGCAGGAAGTTGGAAATCCGGTACTCCCCCGACGTCCGCACCACCAGGTCGGGATCCGGCATGTCGGCGTGGTACATGTGGGCCCGGATCGCCTTCTCGTCGACGCCCCGCGCCGACACGCCGGCCTCCACCATCGAACGCACCGCGTCCACGATCTCGGCCCGACCGCCGTAGTTGAAGGCGATGGTCAGCGTCATCGTCTTGTTGCCCGCGGTCAGCTCCAGGGCCTCGTCCATCCGCCGGATCAGCCGGCGGGGCACCCGCCAGTCCCGCCGGCCCATGAACCGGATCCGCACGTCGCGCTCGTTGAGCTCGTCCCGCCGGCGCAGGAGCAGGTTCTCGTTGAACCGCATGAGGTAGCGGACCTCATCCGGCGGGCGCTTCCAGTTCTCGGTGGAGAAGGCGTAGACGGTCAGCCATTTGACCCCTAGCTCCAGCGCCCCCTCGACCGCGTCGAACAGGGCCTCCTCGCCGGCGCCGTGGCCCTCGGTGCGGGGCAGGCCCCGCTTCTGGGCCCAACGACCGTTGCCGTCCATGACCACGCCGATGTGGGCCGGCACCCCCCGGAGGTCGATGTCTTCCACGGGCCTGAGCGTAGGGCGCCGCCAAGTGGGTACAAGCGGACTGTGAGAGAAAAGCTCGACAGGCTCGGCGAGCGGTGGAAGTGGTTCGCGACGGTGTTGTCGGTCCAGAAGCGCTACGGGGAGCTGAACGGCAACTACCTGGCCTCGGCGGTGACGCTGTCGGCCTTTCTGTCGGTTTTCCCGCTTCTCCTGTTCGCCATCGCCGTCATCGGGTTCTTCTCGGCCACGTCGCCCACCTTTGCCGTCGATGTCATCAGTCGGCTCGGGCTCACGGGCGACGCGGCCAGCGGCATCACCACCGCCATCGCCACCGCCGAGAAGAGCCGCCGCGCCGCGTCGGTGGCGGGCATCGCCGGCCTGCTCTGGTCGGGTCTCGGACTGGTGGCCGCCTTCCAGTACGCCATCAACGCGGCCTGGCAGGTCACCGGGAGGGGCTGGCGCGACAAGCTGAGCGGCCTGGCCTGGTTGGGCGGGGCCACCTTGGCCTTCGCCGCCTCCTTCGCCATGTCGGCGGTGATCCGGGTGCTCCCGAGCTTCCTCGCCCCACTCGGCATCCTCGCCGGCCTGTCTGTGAACCTGGGCCTGTGGATGTGGACGTTCAAGGTGCTCGGCCGCCGCGATGTCGGCTGGAAGGCGCTCCTCCCCGGCGCGGTGGCCGGCGCCCTCGGCCTGGAGGTCCTGAAGGCCATCGGCTCGTTCTACGTGCCCAAGGCGGTGGCGTCGGCCTCCGCCCTCTACGGCACCCTGGGCGTGGTGTTCGCCACCCTGGCCTGGCTCCTGTTCTTCGGGCGACTGGTGGTCTACGCCGCCGTGGTCAACGTGGTGCGCTGGGAGGAGGACCACGGCACGGTCGTCCTGGAGATGGAGGTCCCCCGGGTCGCCGGCGACACCACCGAGCCGGTCGATGTCACCCGTGCCGGCGAGACCCGGCCCCACATCGCCGTCTAGCCTGCGACGCGTCATGGCGACGCTCCCGTACGGTTGCTGGCCGTCGCCCATCACCGCCGCCTCCCTCGTCGAGCGGGCCGTGTCGCTCAGCGGTCTCCAGGCTGCCGGCGGCGCCCTCTACTGGGTCGAGAGCCGCCCGGCCGAGGCTGGTCGCCAGATGATCGTCCGCTGGGCCCCCGGCACGAAGCCGGTCGACATCCTCCCCGCCCCGTTCTCGGCCCGCACGACGGTCCACGAGTACGGCGGCGGGGCGTTCTGCGTCCACGGAGACACTGTGTACTTCTCCAACTTCGACGACCAACGCATGTACCGGGTCGATCTCGGCGCCGAGCCCCGGCCCATCACCGATGAGCCCGGCGCCCGCTACGCCGACGCCGATGTCAACGGCACCCGCCTCGTCTGCGTCCGTGAGCGCCACCTTCACGACGGGGTGGTCAATGACATCGTGGAGGTTCCAACCGACGGGTCGTCGTTGCCCACGGTCGTGGCGTCGGGGCACGACTTCTACGCCGCCCCCCGCTTCGGCCCCGGCGGCCGGCTGGCGTGGCTGGCCTGGGACCACCCCCGCATGCCCTGGGACGGCACCGTCCTGGAGGTCGACGGCACGATGCTCGATCCCGACGGCGTCGCCGGCGGCCCCGAGGAGTCGGTCACTCAGCCCCGCTGGTCGCCCGCCGGCGCCCTCCACTGGATCTCCGACCGCTCCGGCTGGTGGAACCTCTACGGCGACGGCGCGCCGCTCGCCCCGATGGAGGCCGAGTTCGCCGGCCCCGACTGGGTCTTCGGCCAATCGACCTACGATTTCCTCCCCGCCGGCGGCATCGTCGCCACCTGGACCGGCCACCTCGGCATGCTCGGCGAGCCACCGCTCGACATCGGTTACACCTCGTTCTCGTCGGTCCGGGTTTTCGGGGAACGGGTGGCGGCCATCGCCGCCTCCCCCACCCGTGCGCCGGCGGTCGTGGTCATCGACCCGGCCACCGGCAACGTGGAAGTCATACGAGAGAGCCGCCCCAGCGCCGTCGACCCTGCCTTCCTCTCGACGCCCCGGACGATCGACTTCCCCACCACCGGCGGCCGCACCGCCCACGCGTTGTACTACCCACCGGCCAACGCCGGCCACAACGCCCCCGCCGGCGAACTGCCGCCCCTCGTCGTCACCAGCCACGGCGGCCCCACGTCCCAGGCGTCCACCGCCCTGGAGCTGCGCACCCAGTTCTGGACCACCCGGGGCATCGCCGTGGTCGACGTCGACTACCGGGGCAGCTCGGGCTACGGGCGGGCCTACCGCAAGGAGCTCGACGGCCAATGGGGCGTCATCGATGTCGACGACTGCCTGGCCGCGGCCCGCCACCTGGCCGCCGCCGGCGAGGTCGACGGCCGGCGCATGGTCATCCGGGGCAGCAGCGCCAGCGGCCTTACTGCCCTGCTGGCCCTGACCAAGGGGGTCTTTGCCGCCGGCGCCAGCCTGTACGGCGTGGCCGATCTGACCGCCCTGGCCACCGACACCCACAAGTTCGAGGCCCGCTACCTCGACGGCCTGGTTGGGCCCTGGCCCCAGGCGGCCGACATCTACGCCGAGCGCTCGCCCATCACCCACGCCGACGAGTTCGAAGCGCCCCTCATCATCTTCCAGGGCCTCGACGACAAGGTGGTGCCGCCGGCCCAAGCCGAGGTGCTCGTTGCCGCCCTCCGCCGGGCCGGCCTGCCCTTCGCCTACCTCACCTTCGAGGGCGAGGCCCACGGGTTCCGCAAGGCGGCAACCATCCAGCGGGTCGTCGAGGCCGAACTGTCATTCTACGGCCAAGTCCTCGGCTTCGAGCCGGCCGACGACATCGAGCCGGTCGACATCCAGGGTCGGTGAACTGGCCCCCCGACCGCGCCGCGTTCGAGGCCCTCACCCTGGAGGAGGGCCGCGACCTGGCCGCCGAGGCCACCGAGGTGCTGGCGAACGGTGGCGGCCTGCGGGCCGGCAAGCTCCTCCTCCGGCTGGTCTGTCACCTCCCGGGGGTGCTCGCCGGCCTCCATGACCGGCTGCTCGAGGCCGGCATCCTCGAGGAGATGGCGTGGGAATGGCACGGCTCGATGCTCCTCCACGACGCCGGCCCGGAGGTTGTCGACCGCCTCGTCGCCATGGTCGATGCCCCGATGCCGAAGCCCAACGCCGCCGCGCTGCTCGCCGTCGCCTGGATCGGCGACGACCGCGCCCGCACCGCCCTGGCCCGCTGGGACTCGACGTGGTTGCCGAACGCATGGCTCTACGCCGGCTGGGAGCTCACCGACGACGGGGGCCGCCGCGACCTGCACCGGCACGAGTGCTTCCGCCTGCGCCCCACGCCGGCCGCCGCGCTCCTTGACGCCGGCGACCGCTGTGGCGGCTGCGGTGGGGCCCTGACTGCCCTTCTCGACCTCGACATGACCGACGACCGGATGGCGTTCCTCCGCATCGGAGCCGACCGCATCCGGTTGGCCACCTGCCTCGGCTGCGTGACCGCGGGCCCGGTGTTCGCCTCCGTCGATGGTTCGGGTCGGGTGGCCTGGTCGGAAGCCAGCGCCATCGGTGACGGCGGGCCCCAGACCCCGCCAGCGGTCAACTTCGGCCTGGGCGAGCGACGGCGAACGCCTTTCGGTGGGCTGGCCTTCGATGTCGAGGAGTCATCCCAGCTCGGCGGCCTGCCGATCTGGGAGCAGTCGCCCGAGTACCCCCGCTGCCCTCGGTGCCTCGACCGGATGCCCTACGTCGGGCAGGTCTCGTTCCCCACCGGCACCGTCTACACGTTCCTCGACCCCGGCTGTGCCACGACAGGGGCCGTGTACCAGCAGGACTGATCAGCGTTCTCTCAACTCAAGGTCCCGGCTCGATGTACCGAAGCTCCTACCGTGGGATGTCTACGGCGGTGTACCGCTCCAGTGATTCTGCTCCTCGCCGCCGCCTGCGGCGGCGCCGGCAATGCGCCCGACCGGGTTCTGTCGGCAGCCGCGGCGGCGACCGAAGATGCCCCGGCCCCCTCGTCGACCGTCACGTCCACGTCCACCACCGCGGCGCCGGCCACGACCACCGAGAAGCCCGTGCCAGTGACCACCGCCGCCCCCAGGACGACCGTGGTGCGCCGGGCCCCGACGACCCGCGCCCCGGTAACGTCGACCCCGCCCATCGCCGGCTACTCGCCGGCCCCCCCGCCGCCGGGCGTGCAGGCCGACGGCTACGGCGGCTACGGCGGGGTCACCCGGGGAACGACCGGGCCGGTCGAGATCGAGCTGTCCGTCTACCCCCGCGAGCAGTACCTCGGCGAGATCGTGCAGGTGGCCGCCCGGGTGTCCCACCCGGAGTCGGTTGCCATCACGTCGATCAGGATCGACTTCGGGAACGGCCACGTGGTCAGCGGCTCACAGGGGCTGGGCTGGTACTGCGGCCCGCAGACCCAGGACGCCGGCGCCGGCGCCTGGTACACCTACCCGGCACCGGGCACTTTCCGGATCACAGCCACCGCCACGTTCGTCGCCTGCATGGGCGTGCCCGGCATGTGGATCGGGCCCTACTTCCCGCCGCCCGCCGGGCTGCAGGGGCCATGGTTCCCCGAGCCCCATCAGGCCGTCACCGCCGGCATGGACATGCTCCAGCGGCCCGACCGGCCGCCCCGCCCCGTCGGCCCCCCACCTGGGCCATAGTCAGCCCGCCGGCACCCACCCCAGCGCGCCACGGGTGGCCTCGACATCGAGCGCCATCTGCACCAGCAGGTCGGCGACGGAGTCGTAGTGCTCCTCGTCACGGAGCCGGCTGACAAAGGACACCTGCGCCGGCTGGCCGTACAGGTCGCCGGCGAAGTCGAGCAGGTAGGCCTCCAGCACGACGGGGGCGCCACCCCCCTTGAACGTCGGGTTCCGGCCCACGGAGATCGCCGCCGCCCGCACACCGTCATACCAGCCGGCGTAGATGCCAGGCGCGGGCACGAGGATGTCGTCACCGACGGCGACGTTGGCCGTTGGGTACCCGAGTTCCCGCCCCCGCTGGTCGCCCTTCTCGACGACACCGCGCACCTCGTGGGGGCGGCCCAGCAGCTCGGCGGCGCCAGCCACGTCGCCAGCCTCGAGCAGCCCGCGCACCTGGGTCGACGAGATGCCCGGCAGCAGCGGGATGTGCACGACCTCAAACCCGAGCGCAGCCCCCATCTCCTGCAGCAGCTCTACGTTGCCCCGCCGGCGCCGCCCGAAGTGGAAGTCCTCGCCGACCACGACCACCTGCGCCCGCAGCGCCCCGACGAGCACGTCGCGCACGAAGTCCTCCGGTTCCTCCCGCGACCGGGCCTCGTCGAAGGCCACGACGACCGCATGGTCGACCCCGGTGGACGCCAGGATCTCAAGCTTCTGGTCGAGGTCGGTCAGCAGCTTGGGCGCCGACTCTGGGCGGACAACCGCGGCGGGGTGGCGGTCGAAGGTGAGCACGACGCTGTCGAGCCCCCCGCCGGCGGCCAGCCGCCGGAGCTGGTCGATGACGAACTGATGACCCCGGTGCACCCCGTCGTAGGCGCCAATGGTGACCGCGGTGCCGGCGCGGGAGGCGACGAAGGTCGCCGGGTCGGTCACCACGTCCATAGGGGGAGGTTAGTGAGGGGCCAGGACCACGGCGGGCTTGGTCCGCCCGTCGACCGTCCGCTCGTACACCGCCAGCAGCCCGCCGGCGCCGTCGAGCACCGCCCAGGGGCCGTCGCCGCTCCAGTCGAAGTCGAGCGCCCGCCCGTAGCTGACCGCCTCGGCCATGGCCGCGTCGGCTGCCACCGACGCCAGGTGGGCGACGCCGGCCGCCGCCGGCAGCACGTCGGCCGGCCCCAGGTCGTCGAGCGAGGTCGCCGTCGCCACCGTGAACGGCCCGACACCCGTCCGCCGCAGCCGGCGCAGGTGGGCGCCGCCGCCCAGGGCGGTGCCGAGGTCGGCGGCCAGCGAGCGCACGTACGTGCCCGAGGAGCAGTCGACCTCTATGCGGTAAGTTCCCAACTCCGAGGCCAGGGAAACCTCAATTCGGTGAACTGTGACCGGCCGGGCCGGCCGCTCCACCTCGATACCCGCTCGGGCCAGCTCGTGCAGGCGCCGGCCCCCGATCGACACGGCCGACACCATGGGCGGGATCTGTTCGATGTCGCCGACGAACGCGACCGCCGCCGCCCGCACGTCGCCAAGCGTGACCCCGGACATGTCGTAGGTGGCCAGCACCTCGCCACTGTCGTCCAGGGTCGACGTGGCCGCGCCGAGCACAACCTCGGCCACGTAGGACTTGGGCAGCGGGGCGAGGAACCGCAGCAGCCGGGTGGCCCGGCCCAGGCCAACGAGCAGCACCCCGGTCGCGTCGGGGTCGAGCGTGCCCCCGTGGCCCACCTTCTTCTGGCCGAAGATCCGCCGGCACCGGCCGACCACGTCGTGCGACGTACACCCCGCCGGCTTGTCGACGACGGCGAAGCCGTCGATGCTCATCGGCCGGCCCGCGGGGCCGGCGTGGCGAAGCCGTCGATGCTCATCGGCCGGCAACCGGGGTCATTTCGCAGGGCCAGGGCGCCGTCGATTGACCGAGGAAGGCCGGCGTGGTCAGACTGCGACCAGCGGGAGGGCGTCGCGGAGGGCGTCGAGCAACTCTCGCACACCCATCGGCGACACGAACCCGGCCGCCGCCTTGTGCCCGCCGCCACCGAAGCCGATGGCCAGCTGGCCCACGTCGTAGTCGGTGACGGCCCGCAGCGACGCCTTGGTGCCGTCGGGGGTCTCCTTCAGCACGCACGAGATGTCGGCCTCGGTGGTCCGCCGCACCAGGTCGATCAAGCCCTCGGTCTCCTCCAGGCCGACGCCGAACTCGGCCAGGTCGGCGGCAGTAACCCAGGTGGCCACGAAGCGCCGCTCACCGTCGTACTCGGCCCGCTGGAGGGCCACGCCGGCCAGCCGGAGGTAGGCCAGGCGGTGCTCCTCGAAGAGCTGGCGGTTCATAGCCGCGATCGGCAGGTCGAAACCAGCCAGCTCCTGGGCGAGGGCGAACACCGCCGGCGTGGTGGCTTCGTACTGGAAGCGGCCGGTGTCGCACACCAGGCCGGTGTAGAGGCATGCGGCGGCGTCCCGGTTCAGCGCCCAGCCCAGCCGGTCGAGCAGCTCGCGAACGACGACGGCCGAGGCCGCGGCGTCGGGGTCGATCAGGTTGATCGTGCCGTAGCCGTCGTTGGTGCTGTGGTGGTCGACCACGATCAGCTGCTTCGCGCGGCGGGCCGGTTCGCCCAGCTCGGCCAGCCGCCCGATCGACCCGCAGTCGAAGGTGACCATGAGGTCGGGCTCGGCCGGGTAGTCGGCCGGCTTGGTAGCCAGATCCAAACCGGGCAGGAAGGTGTAGTGGGAGGCGACCTCGAAGGGCTCGGGCCAGGAGGCCACCGACTGCTTCGCGTTGGCCAAGGCCAGATGGTGCAGTGCGAGCATCGAGCCGAGGGCATCGCCATCGGGGGTGTGGTGGCAGGCCAGCGCCAGCGACGGCGCGGCGGCGATCGCCGCGGCGGCCTGGTCGAGCGTAGAACCGACTGTGCTCACGCGCTCCGGCCCTCCGCTTCGCTGCGGTCGTCGCTCGTCGTCATGAGGCGTCGTCCTCGTTCCTGTGGAGATCTCCCTCATGAAGATCTCGTAGTAGTTCTTCCACTCTAGACCCCGAGGCTATAGCGGGGTCAGGAACGAACGAAAGGAGGGGTGTGCCGCGCAGACGGAGCTGCCGAGCGATCGCGGCCTGTAGCCGGATGCGGTGCTCACCGAGTGCCACAGCCACTCCCTCCGGATCGCCCCTCGAAAGAGAGGAGAACCAGACCACAGCATGGCTCAAACCGGGCTCCACCCGCACGCCCGTGACCGTCACCATCCTCAGGCGCTCGTCGTCGATGAGCTCCAGCTCGTCGCCGAGCACCTCCTGGACCACCTGGTTGACCCGGTCCATCCGGGGCGCCCGCTTGGGGCTCACGACTCGTCCATCCAGGTCGTCTCGAACCGGGTCACTTCGACATCGGGCTTGGTCCACACCCAGCGCTCCACGTTGTCGACCACGTCGGCCGCGTGCCCGTAGGAGTCGGACACGACGGCCATCCCCACCAGCGCCCGCTGCCACTTGTCCTGATAGCCGACCTCCGCCACCGAGATCTGGAACCGGTGGCGGAGACCCTCGACGATGGGTCGCAACAC
>JANMRJ010000831.1:0-7517 GCA_031370985.1 Acidimicrobiales bacterium | reverse complement strand
GATCGGCGACTGGGCCCCCGGCGCACTCGTGCCCGATCAGCTGTCGGCCACGCCCCGGAGCGTCACCAGCTCCAGGAGCGGGCCGACCTTGGCCCCGGTCCGGAACAGCGACTCGGCCGGCGCCGGGTCCGCGGTCAGGTGGGTGAGCATCGCCGCGCCGAGGTAGAGCGACACGATGGCGAAGGCCAGGTCGCGGCTGGGCACCAGCGGGCCGACGCTGGAGCGGGCCATGACCCGGACCACCGCCTCCTCGGTGAAGGTGACCCAGGGCTGCATCCGCTCGGCGATCGCCGGCCCCAGTTCCGGCATGGCCGACGCCCCGGCGATCATCTCGGCCAGCACCTTGATGTGGCCGCCGGCCAGGTCCTCCTGGTACGCCTCGCTGGCGACGGCGAGGAGCTCCGGCATGGTCTCGACAGAGTCGATGGCCGCCCGGTAGCGGGCCATGCGCAGCTCGCTGGTGTGGTCGAGGGCGGCGATCAGGAGGTCGTTCACGCTGCCGAAGTGGTAGAAGACCAGGGCCTGGTTGAAACCGCCGGTGGCGGCGATGGCTCGGGCGCTGGTGGCCGCGAACCCCCGCTCCTTGATGGTCTGCACTGCGGCCTCAATGATGCGCGAGCGGGTGCCGTCGCGGATGGAACGGGCCACCGCTCCGTTCGGTCCTGATTTGGCCACGGCAGTTGCTCCGATCAGTCAGTTTGATCAACTGCTCAAATCTTCGCACCACCGGGTGGGGTGTTTCAACCGGCCTGCCTCTCAACCACCCAGTTCGAGGCCCTCCATGCGTTGACGGACGTCGGCCATCGCCTGCTCGACCCCGCTGCGTTCCGGCGCCGTGACCAGGGCCGCGACCGCCGCCTCCACCGCGTCGACCGCCGCCGACAGGTTGGCGAGCGGCCCGGCCCGAACTCCCTCGGGCAGCGCCGCCGCGGCGATCAGCCGCTCGTCGACCGCCACCGCCTGCTCCTCGAGCGACACCCGGGCGTCGAGCATGAACGCGTCCTCCATGGCCGGGTTGGCCCTGAGCGCCTCCAATGCGTCCCGAAGCCGGCGGTGCATCCGGGCCTCCGGCGTGTGGGCGCCGGCCCACTCCGCCGGCGCCGTGGTGGCCCGTCCCGGCACGATCTCGTTGGCCTGGGCGTAGGACTTCTTCTGCGAACGGACCACCACCATGGCCGCTATGACCGCGGCGACCACGAAGAGGACGAGCACCACTGCCACGGTCACTGACTCTCCAAGGTCACTGACTCTCCGAGATCATTGCGTGCTGCTCCCGCCCCCCGAGCCCTGCCAGACGATGGCGATGATCACGATCAGGATGACGGCCAGGGTGATAGCCACCGCCAGCTTGACCTTGCTCCACGGCCGCTGACCCTGCACCTCGCCGGTGATGCCGTTGATGAACACCTGGAACGGCTGGCCGGCGTAGATGACCGTCAGCAGCCAGAGGGGCAGGAGCAGGTGCTTGAAGGTGAGCGACTCGAGGGTCGTGTCCTTGCGGTTGATGTCCTGGCGGTCGCCACCGATGTCCTGGCGGACCGTGCTCTCGATCTCACCGTCCATCCGCTGGCGGGCCTCGCCGAGGCAGGCCTCGACATCACGGTCATAGGTCCGGCTCAGGTGGCCGGCGACGTACTCGGCAGAGAACGGCTTGGCCTGCTGGGTCGGCCACGGCTCCAGTGCGGTGACCCGGCTGCGGTCAAAGCCGTCGTTGGCCAGCACGGCGATGTCGTCGAAGGAGTTGTGGACCTGGCCCGACACGTCGTACCAGTTGACCCGAGTCTCGGTGCGGGCCTTGTCGCCCGACCCGACCGTGACGGTGTACTCCTCGCCCCGCCGGCCTTCGTACCAGGTGTCGGTCTCGGCGTCGTAGGTGAAGTAGGAGGCGTAGATGCTGGCGAAGGAGCCGGTCTGCTTGTACTTCTTGAACTCGCTCGGGGCGAACCACCGGTTGTTGATCCAGGCTTCGAGCGACTCCCGGGCCTTCGTCTCGTCGACCTGGAAGGAGAGCACGCCGTCGACGGGGAGCCTGGCCGGGGCGTCGTGCACGTCGTCGCGCTGGATGGGCGTGGCGCAGTAAGGGCAGCGGGTGGACGTCAGCGTGCCGGTGAAGGTGGTGTGCCCACCGCAGTTCTGGCAGACGACCTCCTTCTCGCCGACGAGCTGGGGGCCGGCGTCGGCCGCCTGGGCGTGGAGCTTGGCCACCGCGGCCTGGAAGTCCTGCTCGGCGGTGACCCGGCCGGCGTCTTCGATGATGTCCTGAACGTTCCCGCAGTTGGGGCACTTGAGCTTCTGGGTGCCGATGTCGAAAACGAGCTGGCCGCCGCAGTTCGTGCACGGGTAGGTGCGGGTGTCCTCGGTCTTGTGGTGGATGGCCCGCCCGGGAGGCGGGGCGTCCGGGTCGGCTCCGCTCATTGGGCCGGCGGGACCGGGGACGGGGCGCCGGCGCCGGGCATGGGCGGCGGGGCGGCGAACAGCGCCTGGAGGGCCGGAACGGTGCCCGCCGGCGCCCAGGCGGCCATGCCCTGCGCCCACACCAAAGTGGCCGCGGACACCTGGCCGTTGGCGATGCCGGACTGGACCTGAGCCGCGTTGAACGGCCCGCCCGACTGGCCGTTGCCCATGTCGACGTGGAAGGTGACTTGGCTCGGCAGCGGCGGTGGCGCCGCAGCGGACGGCGGCGCCTGGGCCGCACCGGGCGACATGGCGCCCTGGAGGGCGCCGGCCATCTGGCCGGCCATGGCCATCCCCATCCCCGCCTGCATGAAGTCGCCCATCGCGCTACCGCCGGGGTTGCCGGCGGCCGCCACCATGGCGTCGGCCGCGGCGACCTGCTGGTAGCGGTCGATGGGTCCGAGGTTCTGCAGGAAACCCTTCTGCTCCACACCGCGCGCTACGCCGGCGGTCATGGCCTGGGTGATCTCCTCGGGCAGGGAGATGTTCATCGTCACGTCGGTCACGATCAGCCCGAACTCGTTGTCGACGCGCTCGGTGACGAAGTCCTTCAGCTTCCCGGCCAGCTCGACCTGGCGCCCCTGGAGGTCGATGGCGCCGAGTCCCGTGGCCATGACCATGTCGGAGAAGGCCAGGGTGATGACCCGGCGCAGCAACTCGGCGATCTCTTCGGCCTGGACCTCGCTGTCGGTGCCGATCACCTCGCGTAGGAACACCTCGACATCGGCGATCTTCACCACGCAGAGCCCGTTGGCCCGCACCTGGACCATGCCGAAATCGGGGTCCCGCACGGTGATGGGCTGCGGTGTCCCCCACCGCAGGTCGGTGACCGGACGGGTGTTGATGAAGTAGACCTCGCTGCGGAACGGGCTGTTGAACCCGTGCTTCCAGCCCTGCAGCGTGCTGAGGATGGGGAGGTTCTCGGTGGTCAGCTCGTGGGGGCCGGGGTCGAAGCTGTCGGCGAGCGCCCCCCGGTAGACGAATACCGCCCGCTGGCCTTCCCGGACGATGAGCTGGGCGCCGTTCTTGATCTCGTTGTTGTACCGGGGGTACCGCCACGCCAGCGTCGAGTGAGAGTCGTCGATCCACTCGATGATGTCGACGAGTTCGCCCTTGAGCTTGTTGATCAGTCCCATGTCTGCTCCCTGCGCTCGCAGCCGACTCAGCGCTTCACAGCGTACGGCTCGAGGACCACAAGCGGGATGCGTCGGTCCGTCCGCTGCTGGTAGCGCTCGTAGCCGGAATAGGCGCTGACGACTCGGGGCCACAGCTCGACCCGCTCCTCCGGGGTCGCCACCGTGGCCCGCATCCGGCGCTCGGGCTGGCCGGCCATCGTGAGGCCAACATCGGACTGGGTCAGCACGTTCTGGAACCAGTGCGGGTTGTGGCTGTGCCCACCGTACGACGCCACCAACACGACACGGTCGCCCTCGATGATGGGCGCGGTGAGCATCGTCCGCCGGCGCCGGCCACTGCGGCGGCCGGTCGTCGTCAGGATCACCACGGGCATGCCGGCGGCCCGGCCGAGGAGCCTTCCCCGACTGGCTTGGAAGACGGCCGCGTGCAGGCCCGTGACGGCCCGGAACGCAGTGCTCGTCAATCCCACACCACAATGGTGCCGTGGGATTCAGGATCCGGACAGCCGTGGCTGTGGTGGTGCTCCTCGTGTCGGCCGCCTGCGGTGGTGGGGGCGACGGTGGATACGGCCCCAAGGAGACCGCCACCGGCCGCTGGCAGGACATGGCGCCGGCGCCGATCACTGGCCGCAGCCCGGCGGCGAGCGTCTGGACCGGCAAGGAGCTGTCGTCTGGGGCGGCGGCAACTGCAAGGCCAACCCGTGCCAGTTCGACAACGTCGAGCCTCTCGCCGACGGGGGCGCCTACGACCCCTCGACCGACACTTGGCGCACGATCGCCGCCAGCCCCCTGGCCGCCCGGACCGGGACGGTAGCGGAATGGACCGGCAAGGAGGTGTTGATGTGGGGCGGCGGCGTCGGCACGATGCAGGTCTACGACGACGGGGCGGCCTACGACCCGGCGGCCGACACGTGGCGGTCGCTGCCGGCCTCGCCGCTCGGTGCCCGGCGAACGTCCGGTGTTTGGACGGGCAAGGAGCTGGTCATCTGGGGCGGGCGGAACATCGTCGACACCACATACTTCGCCGACGGCGCGGCCTACGACCCGGCCGCCGACCGCTGGCGGATGCTGCCGGCGGTCAACCTCGCCGCCCGCGACCGGGTCGACATCGCGTGGACCGGCAAGGAGGTGGTCCTCTGGGGCGGCGGCACCAGCAACGAGGCGTTCGCCGACGGCGCGGCGTACGACCCCTCCGCCGACCGGTGGCGGCCCGTCTCGCCGTCCCCCCTGGCCGCCAGGTTCGTGCAGGTCCGTTGGACGGGCAAGGAGCTCCTCATGTGGGGTGGGGAGGACTGGGCCCGCGTGTTCGACGACGGGGCCGCCTACGACCCAGCCGCCAACACCTGGCGGACCCTGCCCGCCGCGCCGCTGAGCGCGCGGATCGGCACCGCTGAGGTCTGGACGGGGAAGGAGCTTCTGATCTGGGGCGGCACGCCGGGCACCTTCAACAACTACCTGGCCGACGGTGCGGCCTACGCGCCCGACGGCGACCGCTGGCGGCCAATCCCGCCCTGGAACGGGCGGCTCGTGGCGTCGGATGTCTGGACCGGCAAGGAGATGATCGTGTGGGGCGGGATCGTGCCGACGGGTGCAGCCGGCCGGAACGTGGAGATCAAGAGCGTCGCCGACGGCCGGCGCTACGTGCCCTGACGCGGCCGTGGGCATCGAGCGGGCGAGGGTCGTGGAGGTGCACTCCCCCTGCTCCGCCACGGGCCGGGTCGGCGCCGGCTATCTCATCGGCGAGCGGCTGGTGCTGACCGCCGGCGGGCTCGTCGACCCCTCCGGCGCAACGGCGGTGCGGCCCGCCGGCACCGCCACCTGGTACCCGTCGATCCCGGTTTGGGTGGCGGCTGACGTCGCCCTGGTCGAGGTCGATGACCTGCTGGCGGCGCCCGGGGCCATGCGGTGGGGCGAGGTGACCGGACGCCGGCCGGTGCCGGTGGCGGCGATGGGCTTTCCTCCGCCCACGACCCGGCCCGACCGGTACCGCGACGCCGGCCAGTTCTTCGGCCACCTCAGTGCCGACCTCAGCGTCGAGGAGTCGGGTGCCAGCCGTCTGGCCGGCGAGGGACTGCACGGCGCCGCCCTGTTCGCCAGCGCCGAGCTGGTCGGGGTCCTGCTCGCCGGCGCCGGCGCCCTCCGCTCCGTGCCGGTCAGCGCATTCGCCGGCGACCCGTCGTTCGTCGACCTGGTGGGGCTGGTCGACCTGCACCCCGTCAGCGCGCCGGCGTCGGGCTTCTCGATTTTGCAGCGAGTGTGCAATCTTGGACCCCTGGGGTACAAGATTGCACACTCACCCTCGGGCGACGAAGTACTTGGCCTTGGGGTGGTGGCAGATGATGGCCGACGTGGTCTGCTCGGGCACATACTGGAAGTCCTCGCTGACGGCCACGCCGATGCGGTCGGCCTCCAGGAGGTCGGCCACCTTGAGGTTGTCCTCGAGATCGGGGCACGCCGGGTAGCCCCACGAGTACCGGCCGCCCCGGTAGCCCTGGCGGACGAGCATGTCGACCAGGCGGCCGTCCTCATCCGCGAAGCCCCACTCCTCCCGCATGCGCCGGTGCCAGTACTCGGCCAGCGCCTCGGCCATCTCCACGCCGAGGCCGTGCAGGAGCAGATACTCGGTGTAGCGGTCCTCGGCGAACAGCTTGGCCGTGGCCTCCGACACCCGCGCGCCGATGGTGCAGATGGAGAAGGCGGCGTAGTCGATCTCGCCCGACGCCGCGGGGCGGAAGAAGTCGGCGATGCACCGCCAGGGGTCGGTGCCCTCCCGCGGGAACGAGAAGCGCAGCCACTCCGCAGTTGCAGATTCGTCCTTCCAGATCACCACGTCGTTGCCGTCGCCGTTGGCCGGGTAGTAGCCGTAGACGACCTGCGGCACGAGGAGACCCTCAGACGTGGCCTTGGACAGTTCCTCCCGCAAGGTGGGCCGGATGCGGGTCTTGAAGTCGGCGTCGGTCTCGCCCTTGTCGGGCCGGAACTGCCATTGGTTACGGAACAGTGCGGTCTCGTTGATGTACCCGGCCAACTCGTCAATGGCCACGCCCTTGACCACCCGCGACCCGAGGAACGGCGGCACGAACACCGGGTTTTCGGTCTCGACCGCCGGCGAGCGGGCCGGCAGGTCGACCGGCGCCGCCTTCGCCTCGTTGACGACAACGCGGCCCAGCGGCACCGTGCCGAAGTCGGGGTCGACCACGCCCGACTTCTTCATGGCCATGAGCTGGTCCATGGTGCGCAGGCCCTCGAAGGCGTCCTTGCCGTAGAACACCCGGCCCTCGTAGACCTCGCGCAGATCGCGCTCGACGTACCGCCGGGTGAGCGCGGCGCCGCCGAGGATCACCGGGGTGTCGGCGGCGATGCCGCGCCGGTTCAGCTCCTCCAGGTTCTCGCGCATGATCAGCGTGCTCTTGACCAACAGCCCGCTCATGCCGATGGCGTCGGCCTTGACCTCCTCGGCCTTGGCCAGCATCTCGGCCAGGGCGACCTTGATGCCGAGGTTGTGGACCTCGTAGCCGTTGTTGGTGAGGATGATGTCGACCAGGTTCTTGCCGATGTCGTGGACATCGCCCTTCACCGTGGCCAGGACGATGCGGCCCTTGCCACCCCCTCCTGAGCCAGCATCGTCGGACTTCTCCATGTGGGGCTCGAGGTAGGCGACGGCGGCCTTCATGCATTCGGCCGACTGGAGCACAAACGGAAGCTGCATCTGGCCGGCGCCGAACAGGTCGCCGACCACCTTCATGCCGGCCAGCAGCATGTCGTTGACGATGGCCAGGGCCGGCGTGGTGGTCAGGACCTCGTCGACCCTTGTCAAGGAGGACCGCAGCGGCTGGCCCATCGAGGACCGGCTGAAGCAACGCATCATCGACGGCGACCGCGACGGCCTGACAACCGACCTCGACGAGGCCCTGACCACCACGCCGG
>JANMRJ010000813.1:0-1939 GCA_031370985.1 Acidimicrobiales bacterium | reverse complement strand
GGCCCGGACCAGCCGTCTGGTCAGCCGCCTGACCGGCTACCCGATCCAGTACAACAAGGCCGTCGTGGGCCGCAACGCCTTCGCCCATGAGTCGGGGATCCACCAGCATGGGGTGCTGGCCGACCGCAGCACGTATGAGATCATCGACGCCAGCACCGTCGGCCAGGTCGGTAGCCAGATCGTGCTCGGCAAGCACTCGGGCCGCCACGCCTTCTCCGACACCTTGGCCAAGATGGGCATCCACATCTCCGGCGACATGCTCAATGCCGCCTTCACCCGCTTCAAGGAGCTGGCCGACCGCAAGGTCGAGCTGACCGACGCCGACCTGGAAGCCATCGTGGCCGAGGAGATGGGCGAGCGCTTGGAGGACACCTACTCGCTGGAGTCGCTCGAGGTCAGCGGCGGGACCGTGGGCGTGCCCCGGGCCACCGTGGTGGTGCTGAAGGCCGGCGAGAAGATGGAGGCCACCGGCGAGGGCGACGGCATGATCGACGCCGCCTGCAAGGCCATCAAGGCGGCCACTGGCGTCGATGGCACCCTCACCGGGTTCAACGTGTCGGCGGTCACCGGCGGGGTCGACGCTCTGGGCGATGTCATCGTGCAGCTCGAGGCCGGCGGGATCCGGGTGTCGGGGCGGGGGGTGTCCACCGACGTCGTCGAGGCGTCGGCTCGGGCCTATCTGAGCGCGGTGAACAAGGTCATGCGCGTCCAGGCCCGCACCGAGGTCCGCCAGGGCGAGGTCGGCCCCTGACCCACCGGGCCGGCGCTTTTCCGCCGGCGCCATAGCGCTCCTGCGGTAGCGCGGTTGGTCAGGCCGGGCCGAGGGCGTCGACCATGCGGTCGACGTGGTCGCTGAAGACCCCGTCGATCCCCATTTTCACCAGGCTTCGCAGCATGCGCTCGTGCTGGGCGCCCCACCCGAAGCCGAGCACGCCGAAGCGGTGGAACAGCGTGGTCAGGCCACCCGACCACTCCTCCCAGTACATGTTTACCGCGTCGATGCCGGCGGCCGAGAGCTGGGCCGCCCGCCGCTCGGGCCCTTGGCGCATCATCTTGAGCTTGGTGCTGTCGACCAGGTGGACATCGGACAGAGCCTCCCGCCAGCCGGCCAGCAGCTCCCAGTTGGGGTGGCACAGCCAGAGGCGCCCGGGTGCACCGGCGCCAGCCGCCTGGGCGACGGCCACCACGGTCGCCGCCGCCTCCGGATCTTTCACGTCGAGCGACAGCTCGAAGTTGGTGCCGCAAGCGGCGTAGAGGTCGTCGAGGGTGGGGACGTGGGCCGGCAACGCGGCCCGGTCCACCGAGGCGATGGGTCGGCTGCGGAGGCCCATCTTCACCTTCCCGTCGTGGTCGAGGACGGCGGCCCCGTCCGCGGTCAACCAGACATCGCTCTCCAGGCCGGTGGCGCCCAGCCGCAGGGCCAGCTTGAACGCATCGATGGTGTTGTCGAGGGCGTGGGCCCGCCCGCCCCGGTGGGCGAAGGCGATCGGCGGCGTCCGGAGCGACTCGATGATGCAGGGACTCTAGGGTTCGACGCGGAAGGCGTGGGCCGTGAACCGGCGATTGTTGGAGCGATGGCTCCGAACGGCAGGTTAGGAACCGGGCACGCGCACGTGCGCGGCCATGTACGCGGCGGCCTCCGATCGGCGCGTGACCTCCAGCTTGGCCAGGATTCGCGACAGGTGGTTCTTGACCGTCTTCTCAGAAATGAAGAGCTCGTCGGCGATCTGCCGATTGGTCCGACCCCGAGCCACCAGCGCCAGAATGGGCTCCTCTCGCGGCGTGAGCCGGGCCAGCTTCTCGTCGACCAGCAACCCGCTCGCCTCCCGAAGGCGCCTGAGGACGGCGTTCGTTGCTGCCGGGTCGAGCAGGCATTCGCCGTCGGCCACCAGCCGGATGGCTGCGATCAGGTCGTTGCAGCGGATCTGCTTGAGGACGT
>JANMRJ010000809.1:0-1092 GCA_031370985.1 Acidimicrobiales bacterium | reverse complement strand
TCTGGCCCGCCACTCGCCCTCCGGCGTCGTTCGCGGATCGGAGGACGCGGGAGGAGCGAGCCGGGGTCCTGGTACCTGGGCCTGGCGGGCAAGTTGTTATCCATCGGTGCGGTGGGCCTGCTCATCCGGCGCAACGTGCTCGTCATGTTCATGTGCGTGGAACTCATGCTCAACGCAGTGAACCTCACCTTCGTCACCTTCGCCCGCATGCTCAATGACATCGGGGGGCAGGTCGTCGTGTTCTTCGTGCTCGTGGTGGCCGCGGCCGAAGTCGTGGTCGGCCTGGCCATCATCGTGTCCATCTTCCGGCGCCGGGCCGACGCCACCGCGGACGACATCTCCCTGTTGAAGGGCTGATCGATGGGCCTACTCTCATGATGCACGCGGTGTGGCTCATTCCGGCCCTCCCGCTGGCCGGGTTCCTCATCCTGCTGGCCACCGGCCGGCGCCTCGGCGACCCCAGGGCCGGCTACATGGCGACGGCCATGATCGCCGGCTCCTTCATCGTGGCCGTGGGCGTGTTCTTCGACCTCATGGGTCTCCACGGCGAGGAGCGCCGCTTCTCCCAGGAGCTCTTCACCTGGATCTCCGTCGGCGGCCTGGATGTCAGCGTGGGCTTCCTTGTCGACCCGCTGTCGGTCACCATGGCCCTCTTCGTCACCGGCGTCGGCACCCTCATCCACTTGTACTCCATCGGGTACATGCACGGCGACGAGCGCTACCCCACGTTTTTCGTCTACCTGAACCTGTTCGCCTTCTCGATGCTGATGCTCGTGCTGTCGGACTCGTTCCTCCTTACCTTCCGTGGGGGGGAGGGGGTGGGCGCATGCTCGTACTTCCTCATCTCGTTCTGGTTCGAGCGGCCGTCGGCGGCTACGGCCGGCAAGAAGGCCTTCGTCACCAACCGGGTGGGCGACTTCGGGTTCATGCTGGCCATGTTCCTGATCTTCGTCACGTTCGGCTCGCTCAATTACGTGCCCGTGCTCGAGGAGGCCGGGACCCTCGCCAAGGGGACGGCATCGGCTATCGCATTGCTGCTGTTCGTGGGCGCGGTGGGCAAGTCGGCCCAGATCCCGCTCTACGTCTGGTTAC
>JANMRJ010000805.1:0-1452 GCA_031370985.1 Acidimicrobiales bacterium | reverse complement strand
CTCGGCGGAACGGGTCGGCTCGGTCGGGCTGTACTCGTCGATCGTCACGACGGGTCCGGGCGCCCGGACCCGGATCCATCACCACGGGGAGTGCGAGACCTCGATCTGGATCGCGTCGGGCCGCGCTCGCTACACGTTCGGTCCGACCGGGATCGAGGAATCGATGGAGGCCGAGGCAGGCGACTTCGTCTACATCGCCGCCGGTGAGGTCCACGTCGAGGAGAACACGTCCGCGACCGAGCCGCTCGTCGTCGTGATCACGCGGAATTGCCCGGGCTCGGTCGTCCATTACCTCGACGAGGAATGAGGGATCTCGGTTCGATCCGCGACCTGCTTCGCGAACACGGCCTGGACCGAGTGTCGGAGGTGCCGTTCCCGAATGATGGCTGGTCGGGCGCGTCGTTGACGCGGCTACGGCGCAGCGACGGTCGGTCGTTCATCCTGAAGCGCGACTCCCTCGCGCGCGACTGGATCGCCCGGGCGACGGCCGACCGACCGATCCTTCGCGAAGCCTGGTTCGCAGCCCACGGGTCTCCTCTGCCGTGGCCGATGCGGGCGCCCTACGTCGGCGCCGGATGGGACGAAGCGACCGGCGACGTCGGGATCCTGATGCCAGACCTCAGCGATGTGTTGTTCGACTGGGATACGCCTCTGACGGTGTCCCAGCTCGATCGCGTCCTCGACGCTCTCGCGGCGCTTCATGCCCACTCGTGGGCCGAGGCGCTGGGCCGCGGCGCCGATCACTGGACGCCATGGCGTGAGCGGATCACCTTGATCTGCCGATCATCCCTGGAGCGCCCAGGGCCCGCTCGGGACGCGGTGGCCGACCGCATCGTGCCCGGCTGGGATGCGTGGGATCGGCTCGCCACACCGGCCGTGCGCGCCGTCATCGCTTCGCTTGGTGACGATCCAAGCCCCTTGCTCGACGCCCTCGCGCGGGAAGAGTCGACGCTGATCCACGGCGACCTGAAGCTGGCCAATGCCGGGATCGCCGCCGACGGCGCGATCGAGGTCATCGACTGGCAGATGGTGATGGTGGCGCCGCTCGCGATCGAGATGGGCTGGTTTCTCGTCTCGAACGTCGCCTCCCTGCCCCTGCCATCGGGCGAGGTGCTCGCGCGTTACCGGTCCAGGCTCAGCTCCGCGTTGGCGGATCCCGAGAACGGCCGCCGACAGGCTGGTGGCGCCGCGCTGGACGACGGCGGGGTCCACGCCGCGATCCTCGTCGGGCTGCTCCTGCGCGGCTGGCGCAAAGGACTGGACGCAGAAGCCGGGATCACGCTCGCATCGGGGGTCAGTGCTGCCGACGACCTCGCGTGGTGGTGCGAACGTGCCGTCGAGGCCGCCGACCGGCTGTTCTGAGGCCTACAGGAACACGATCGCGCTGCGAGCGGGCTGGGTACCCGCGCGGAGGGCGCGAAACGTCCCGCGTGAATCGCGGCTGAAGCCGGC
>JANMRJ010000802.1:0-2264 GCA_031370985.1 Acidimicrobiales bacterium | reverse complement strand
TGACCCGGCTCTACCGGGTCAACTGCTCACTCGTGCAGGCGGCGATGTTCAGGCGGACGTAGTCGAGCACCGGGCTCGGCAGGCGCTCGGCCACCCGGTGGACAAAGCCGGTCCGCTGGTCCTCGGGGAGCCGGTCGAGGTGCGCCCGCAGCACCACGGTGGCGAGGAACGTCTCCATCGGCTCACCCGGCTCCAGCGGGGTGGGCTCCTCATGCAGCCAGGCCTCGACATCAACGAAGCCGGCGCTCTCCATGCGGGGCACCGTCTCTTCGGGCGTGGCAAAGGTCCACGGCCCCGGCCACGTCTCCCCCAGCTCAGCGACGGCTCGACGAACGGAGGCGATGTTGCCGGCGCCGCCGCACTGGGCGACGAGCCGGCCGCCGGGGCGCAGGACGTCGGCCAGGTTGGCGAAGAGGGCGTCGTGGTCGGGCACCCAATGGAACGTGGCGGTCGAGAACACCGCGTCGACCGGCCCGTCGAGGCGAAGCGGGCGGCCCAGGTCGCACTCCACGAACGTCACCCGGTCGCCGAAACGCTCGAGGCGCCGGCGGGCCTCGACCAGCATCGACGGTGCGGCATCGGCGGCGATCACCCGACCCTCCGGCAGGCGCTCCAACAGTTGCTCGGTCACCCGCCCGCTGCCGCAGCCGGCGTCGAGAACGGTCTCGTCGCCGGCGAGGGGCAGCCGGCCGAGCACCTCGGTCCCCCACCAGGTCATCGGGTCGGCGATGCGGTCGTAGGTGGCGCCGTCCCAGTCGGTCATGGCATCAGTGTGGGCGATCCGCGCCGACGGGCGGCGCCGAATTACCCACTCTCGACCTCAGGTGAGGTCCTTGCGGATCAGGTCGACCCGCTGGGCGACCGCGTTGGGGTCGTCGCCCTGGGAGGCCAGCATGGCCTGGCGGTCGCGCTCGGCCTCCTCGACCGCCCCGACATCCGCGGCGGCTATGCGAGCGTCGGCCCCCTCTGCGACGAGCCGCTCGGCCTCCTCGACCAGGGCGGCCACCATGTCGGCCTCGGGCACGACGCGGATCATCTGGCCCTTCACGAACAGGTGGCCCTTGCCGTTACCGGCGGCGATGCCGAGATCCGCAGTGCGGGCCTCGCCCGGCCCGTTGACCACGCAGCCCATGACCGCCACCTGGATGGGCAGCTTGCGGTCAGCCAGCGCGGCCTCGGCCTCCTTGGCCACCCGGATGACATCGACCTCGGCCCGCCCGCACGACGGGCAGGCGATGAGGTCCACGGTCTTGCGGGTGCGTAGACCCATGGCCTCCAGGAGCTGGCGGCCGGCCCGGGCCTCCTCGACGGGGTCGGCGGTGAGGGAGTACCGGATGGTGTCGCCGATGCCCTCGGCGAGCAGGGTGGCGATGCCGGCGGTGGCCTTGACCAGCCCCGCCGGCGGCGGCCCCGCCTCGGTCACCCCGAGGTGGAGGGGGTGGTCGGTGACCTCGGCCAGGGCCCGGTACGCCTCGATCATAAGCGGGACGTTCGACGCCTTGACAGAGATCTTGACATCGTGGAAGTCGACGTCTTCGAAGTAGGCCAGCTCCCGCTGGGCGGAGGCCACCAGCGCTTCGGGCGTGGCCGAGCCGTACTTCTCGTACAGGGTCGGGTCGAGGGAGCCGGCGTTGACCCCGATGCGGATGGGCACACCCCGGGCCTTGGCCTCCTCGGCCACCAGCTTGATCTGCGCCGGCTTGCGGATGTTGCCGGGGTTCAGGCGCAGGCAGGCCACGCCGGCGTCGAGGGCGGCCAAGGCCAGCTTGTACTGGAAATGGATATCGGCGACGATCGGCACGGGGGAGCGAGGCACGATGGCGGCCAGCCCCTCGGCGGCTTCGGCGTCATTGCAGGTGCAGCGCACGATGTCGGCGCCGGCCGCGGCCAGCGCGTAGATCTGGGCGAGCGTGCCCTCGACATCGGCCGTCTTGGTGATCGTCATCGACTGCACCGAGATCGGCGCATCACCGCCGACCTTGACGGACCCGGATGCGCCGGTGAGGGTGACCTGACGGGTGAGCCGGCGAGCGATCATGGGACAAGTATGGGCGCCAGCGGCACCGGTGGCCGCAGTCGCCGCCGCCAGGCGGCCCCGTCCCGGCTGCCGGCAGCAGGGGAACGACGAAGGGGCGCCGGCTCCGCCGGCGCCCCCAACGTGTGATTGCCTCGCCGAGCAAGCTCTGCTTGCGAGTGCGAAACCGATTACTGGAACGGATTCGCCACGGGCTTCACGATGTCGAGGTAGATCGACGACACGCCGA
>JANMRJ010000799.1:0-3894 GCA_031370985.1 Acidimicrobiales bacterium | reverse complement strand
AACTGGTGACGCTGAGTGTGAAATATCGCACTGGGCGTCTGTGTTGCCACATGCTATTTCAAGAGGTCTCGCCCGCCAAGTGGCTCGTCAGGCGCCGGCGGTGAAACGGATGTCGAGGGTGCGGAGGTAGGTGTGCAGGCCGGCGTCCTGGATCGGGATCAGGTGGGCGTCGCCGCCGGTCTCGTTGTGGTGTGAGTGCCACCTGCCGGGCGGCGTGACGAAGGCGCCACCCGGCTCCCAGTCCACCCGGAGGGGGTCGACGATCTCGCGGGTCTCGGGGTCGACACTGTCGCCCAGCAGCGTGTAGCAGCCCTCCGGGCAGTCGACGATGAGGTCGACGGCGACCGACTGGTGGCGGTGGGGGAGCTGCGACTTGCCCGCCGGCAGGACGCCGAACATGGCCCACAGCGTATGGGTGGCGGTGAGCGTCTGGTCGAAGCGGGTGTTGTTCAGCAGGACCGACACCCGGCTCTTCCGGTCGGCATTCGGCGCGGCCGCCACCTCGGCCAGCTTGGCCCGTGCCGCCTCGCCGGTGAAGGCGGTGGGCCGGAACTGCGGCGTTGACGCCACCACGCCGAGGTAGTCGAGGAGGGGCGTGTCGACGACGTAGTAGAAGGCCGTGTCTTCCTGGGCGACGTGGGTGGCCGGCGTCGTCGCCGGCAGGGTGAGGAAGTCACCCTCCTTCCACCGCATCACCGAGCCGTCCACGCGGGAGTGGCCGCGGCCCCGGATGCAGTAGAGCAACTGGCTGGTGGCGTTGGGCGCCAGGGCCAGCTCATCGCCGGCGTTGATGCGCACGAAGCTGGCCAGGAGCGCGGGGCTGGTCGCCGGGTACGGGGTCCGCAGTTCGGCCGACAGGTCGAGGGGGACGATCCTGGTCGGCCCGCCGGCGTAGAGCTCGGCGGAGAAGGACCGCACCGGTATCGCCGAGATGATGCCGGCGCCGATCGGGTCGGCGGCCTGGCTGTACTCGAAGAAGCGGGCGTCGCCCGACCAGTCCTCGACGGCCTCGCTGACGATCAAGCTCGGATCAACCATGGATCCGAATGTACCCAACTGCGACCGAATCCATTGGCCGGTCAATCCATGGCATTCAGCAGCCGCTCCTCGTAGCCCTCGGCCAGGGCGATGAGCGCCTCCTGGCAGTCGCCGGCAAACGCGGAGCCGTGCATGATCGCCAGGGTGGAGGGGTCGAGCTCGGCCAGCTTGCGGATGGTCGACGCCGTCGCCGGCGTGAGCGCGGTGGAGCGGAACAGGTCTTCGGCGGCGAACGCCCTCTCGATGACATCGTCGTCGCGCACCGGCGGACCGCCACCGGTGTGGGTGAACAGATCGCCGCACAGCAGGGTGCCGGTGGTCTCCTCGAAGACCAGGCCGGCGTCCCAGCCGTGAAGGACGTGGGGCGTGTCGATGCGCCGGACCCGCTTCCCGCCGAGGTCGATGATCTCCCCGTCGGCCCACTCCTGCGGTTTACGGTTGGCCAGATCGGCCACCGACACCCGGGCGGTGATCTCGCCGATGAGCAGCGTCGACTCAGGGGCGACGGCCAGCCAGCGGTTCATCGACCCGCACTCGTCGCCCTCGAAGTGGCCGAAGGAGATCCACTTGATCCGGTCGAGGTCCATGATCCGCCCGGTCGCCTCGGCGATATCGGGGTACAGCAGTCGCGGGCCGCAGTGGAACAGCAGCGGCTCCTCGGCGTCGAGGAGGAACTGGTTGAACGTGATGCCCTCCTCGGGCGACGCGTCCGGGAGGTAGGAGCAGATCCGGTAGAGCCCCTCGGCGATCTCGTCCACGGCGGTCTTCATGGGCCTCAGGGTAGGGGCCAAAACACCGACGGAGCGTTACCCTCGGATCCATGGCCGACGAGGGTGTGGTGCTGGAGGCGGCGGGCCGAGAGGTGACCATCACCCATCCCGACAAGGTGCTCTTCGCCGAACGGGGTGACACGAAGCTCGATCTGGCCCGCTACTACATGGCGGTCGCCGCGCCCCTCTTGGCCGCCATCGGCGGTCGCCCCGTCCTGCTTCAGCGGTTCCCGAACGGGGCCGGCAAGCAGTCGTTTTTCCAGAAGCGGGTGCCCGAGTCGCGCCCCGAGTGGCTCCAGACGGCCGTGGTGAGCACGCCGAACGGGACGACATCCGACGCGCTGGTCATTGCCGACCTGGCCCACGTGCTGTGGGCGGTGAACCTGGCCTGCCTGGGCTTCCATGTGTGGCCGACACGCGCGTCGCACCTCGACCACGCCGATGAGTTGCGGATCGACCTCGACCCGACTCCCGGCGTGACCTTCCCGATGGTGCAGGAAGCCGCGGTCGAGGTCCGGCGGCTGTTCGACGAGATCGGCGTGCTGGCCATGGCGAAGACCACGGGCAACCGGGGCATCCACGTGTACGTTCGGCTCCAGCCCCGGTGGACGTCGTACGAGGTGCGGTCGGCGGCCGTGGCCGTGGCCCGCGAGCTGGAGCGCCGGCGCCCCGACCTCATTACCGCGGCGTGGTGGAAGGAGGAGCGCGGCACCCGGGTGTTCGTGGACTTCAACCAGAACGCCCCGCACAAGACCATCTTCGGCGCGTGGTCCGTGCGGGCCCGGCCCGGCGCCCAGGTGTCGACGCCGTTCGCATGGGACGAATTGGAGCGCATCTCGCCCGACGAGCTGACCATGGCCAACGTGCCCGCCCGGGTCCGGGAGGGGGGCGACCCGTGGGCGCCGATGGACGCCGAGCCGCAGTCCCTGGAGCCGGTGCTCGACATGGTCCGGCGTGACGAGGACGCCGGCCTGATGGACGCACCGTGGCCGCCCGTCTACCCGAAAATGCCGAACGAGCCGCGGCGCGTGGCGCCCAGCCGCGCCCGCAAGGTGTGACGGATTTGGAGCTGGCGCCGGCGGCGATGGCTGCCGGCGGGGCTGCCATCGCCCGCGACGCCGGCGGTCGGGTGGTGTTCGTCGAGGGAGCCCTGCCGGGCGAGCGGGTGCGCGCCCGAATTACCGGCTCGAAGAAGGACTTCGCCCGGGCGGTCGCGATCGAGATCCTCGAGGCATCGCCGGACCGGGTGGCACCGCCGTGCCCGGCGCTGGCTCAGGGGTGCGGCGGCTGTACGTGGCAACACGTCTCCACCGCCGGCCAGGGCCGGCTCAAGGCCGAGATCACCCTCGACGCCCTGCGCCGCATCGCCAAGCTGGCCGAGCCGCCCGTGCCCAGGGCGGTAGTCATGAGCGGACCGGCGCGGCGCACGACGGCCCGCCTCGCGGTTGCTCCCGGCGGCCGAGCCGGGCACCGGCCCCGGTCGGGGTCGGGCGCGGTGCCGACCGACGCCTGTCTCGCCGCTCACCCGCTGCTGGAGGAGCTCATCGTCGACGGGCGGTACCCCGGCGCCGGCGAAGTGCTCCTGCGGGTCGGTGTGGCGTCGGGTGAGCGGGTGGTGCTCGTCGATCGGGCGTCGGGTGCAGTCCAGGTCCCCGCTGGCGTGCGGGTGTTCCAGGAGGGCGACGACGACCCGGCGTTCGTGCACGAGGAAGTCGCAGGGCGGACCTTCCGCGTCTCGGCGATGTCGTTCTTCCAGCCGGGCCCGGTCGTGGCCGCGGCGCTGGTGCAAGCCACCTCTGCGGCCATCGGCGACGCCCTGCCGGCGGGGGGACTGCTCCTCGACGCCTATGCCGGCGTCGGCCTGTTCGGTTCGGTGCTCGGCCGCGACCACGGCGCCCGTGTTGTCGCGGTGGAGAGCGACGCTTCGGCGGTCGCCGATGCACGGGTCAACCTCGCCGATCTCGACGCCAAGATCGTGGCGTCCGAGGTCGGCCGCTGGAAGCCGCACCCCGCCGACGTGGTGGTCGCCGACCCGGCCCGATCGGGGCTTGGGCGACCCGGCGTCGCCGCCGTCACCGCCACCCAC
>JANMRJ010000797.1:0-19716 GCA_031370985.1 Acidimicrobiales bacterium | reverse complement strand
TCTTCCAGATCTGGATGCGCGACGGCAGCTACCACGAGGTGCCCCTCAAGGATTGCCACGCCTGGACCCGTGAGGGCTGCAAACTCTGCCCCGACTTCGCCGCCGAGCATGCCGACATCTCCACCGGCGGCATCGGCGCTTTCAACGACTGGACGCTCACCATCATCCGCACCGACATCGGCCGGGAGATCATGGTCAAGATGCTCGCCGACGGCACGATCGAGGGGCGTCCCGGCGACGACGACCCCGGCGCCATCGCCCTCCTCCACAAGCTCTCCGCCCGGTCCCGGAAGCGCTGGCCCGCGACCGCCATCGCCGCGCCGGGCCTGATGCCGGCGCCGGCAGGCTCCGTGCCCGAACGGGACCAGGTCGCGAAATGAGGGAGTTCGCCGTTACCTGGGACTACCGCTGCCCGTTCGCCCGGAACTTCGCCGAGCATGTGCTCCTCGGCCAGACCGACGCCGGCAACGACTGGCAGGTCCGTTGGGTGCCCTTCTCGCTCAACCAGACCAAGGTCGCTGAGGGCGACCTCGATGTCTGGGACGACCCGGAGATGGCCGGCGCCCGCATGGCGGTCGAGGTGGGCATCGCCGTGCGTGACGGCTGGCCCGACGCCTTCCCCGCGGTTCACCGGGCGCTGTTCGCCGCCCGCCACGACCGGGGGCTCGACATCCGGGACCACGACGTGGTCGCCGGCGTGCTGACCGCCCACGGCCTCGATGCCGACAAGGTGTTCAACGAGGTCCTCGACTGCGGTCCCAGGGACACCTTCCGGGCCGAGCACCAGGCCGCGGTCCGCGACCACAGGGTGTTCGGTGTCCCGACGGTGATCGCCGGCGACCAGGCGGTGTTCATCCGGCTCGTCCACCGCCCGGCGGCGGACGCGGCCGAGGCCCGGGCGACCATCGAGCGCTGCGTCGATGTCGTCGCCGGCTGGCCGAACCTCAACGAGTTCAAGCGAACAACCATCCCTCACTGACCTGAGCTGAGAGTGGGCGATGGGGTGCGGCATGCCAGCGCGCTGATGGCCACCGCTGGGCCCATACTCGACCGGGTAGGGTCGTTCACTTCATGGACAGGACACTCGTCATCGCCAAGCCCGACGCCGTCGAACGCGGCCTCGCCGGCCAGATCGTCGCCCGGCTCGAAGCCAAGGGCCTGCGCCTCGCCGCCGCCGAACTGCGCACCATCGACGCCGAGACCGCCGGCACCCACTACGGCGAGCACAAGGGCAAGGGGTTCTACGCCAGCCTGGTGGAGTTCATCACCCGGGGGCCGGCGCTGCTCATGGTGGTCGAGGGTCCCGGCGACACCTACAAGGTCGTGCGCACGCTCATGGGGGCCACCAACCCGAAGGACGCGGCGCCCGGCACCATCCGTGGCGATCTGGCCATCGAGATGACCGAGAATCTCGTGCACGGTTCCGACTCCGAGGAATCGGCCCAGCGGGAGATCGCCCTGTTCTTTCCCGCGTTGTCCTCCGCCGGGGTTGTGACCCCTTCCCCCAGCGCCTAGCCTCAGGCCTGACCCCTGGCGCGGAGCCTCCACATGTCAGACAACTTCTTTTCCGGATTCCTGGGTCGCGACATGGCGGTCGACCTCGGTACCGCCAACACCCTCGTCTACGTGCGCGGGCGCGGCATCGTCCTGAACGAACCGTCCGTCGTGGCTGTCAACGTGAAAGACGGCCGGCCGTTGGCCGTGGGCACCGAGGCCAAGCGCATGATCGGGCGCACGCCCGGCCACATCCAGGCCGTCCGGCCGCTGCGCGACGGTGTCATCAACAACTTCGAGATCACCGAGAAGATGCTGCGGTACTTCATCACCCGGGTTCACCAGCGCCGGTGGGCCAAGCCCCGCATGGTGATCTGCGTGCCGTCGGGCGTGACCGGGGTGGAGAAGCGGGCGGTGCAGGAGGCGGCGGAGTACGCCGGCGCCCGGAAGACCCCGTTCATCATCGAGGAGCCCATGGCTGCGGCCATCGGTGCCGGTCTGCCTGTGCACGAGCCCACCGGTAACATGGTGGTTGACATCGGCGGCGGTACCACCGAGGTGGCGGTCATCTCCCTCGGCGGCATCGTCACCAGCCAGTCGGTCCGCATCGGCGGCGACGAGCTCGACGACGCCATCATCCAGTTCATCAAGAAGGAGTACAGCCTCGCCCTGGGCGAGCGGACGGCCGAGGAGATCAAGATCGCCCTCGGCTCGGCTTACCCCATGGAAGAGGAGCTGCGGGCCGAGATCCGAGGTCGCGACCTGGTCACCGGCCTGCCCAAGACCATCGTCACCTCCACCGAGGAGATCCGCCGGGCGATCGAGGAGCCGGTCACGGCCATCGTCGACTCGGTGAAGGTCACCCTCGACAAGACCCCGCCCGAACTCGCCGCCGACATCATGGAGGCCGGCATCGTGCTCACCGGCGGCGGCGCTTTGCTGCATGGCCTCGACGTGCGCCTGCGGGCGGAGACCGGCATGCCGATCGTCATCGCCAACAACCCCCTCTTCTCAGTGGCGCTGGGCGCGGGCCAGTGCCTCGAGGAGTTCAACGTCCTACGGCAGGTGCTTTCCGGCAACAACGACAGGTAGCGGGTGGCGGTCTACCGGCGTTCCCGGCGAAACCGCTTCTTTCTGGTTCTCCTGGCTCTCACATCGGTCACGGTCCTGACCCTGGACTACCGAGGCGGGAGCGATGGCGCGCTGGAGGCGATCCGGGGCAGGGCCCAGGACGCCTTCGCCCCACTGCAGTCCGCGGCCGACTGGGCGGTCTCGCCCGTCGCCGGCTTCTTCAGCAGCATCGGCGACTTCGGCGACCTCAAGACGGAGAACGCCCGCCTGCGCCGGGCGCTGGACGAGGCTCGGGCCGAGGCCATCCGCGGCGCGGATGCCGACCGTGAACGCCAGCGCCTCTTCGGCTCGCTGGACCTCCCCTACGCCGGCGGGCTGGACTCGGTGCCGGCGAGGGTCGTCTCGACCGCGCCGACCAACTTCCAGCTCACCATCACCCTCGACCGCGGCACGAACGCCCGCCTCGATGTCGGCATGCCCGTCGTCACCGCCGCCGGCCTGGTCGGGCGCATCACCGAGGTGTCGAAGGTGCGGTCGACGGTCCTGCTCATCACCGACCCCCAGTCGAACGTGGGGGTGCGGTTGGCCAACTCGGGCGAGCCCGGCGTGGCCCGGGGCGACGGCAGCCGCAACCCGCTCCCGCTCGACCTGATCACCACCGAGGTGCCCGTCGACGTGGATGAGCCCGTCGTCACCAGCGGCCTCGAACGCGGGCTCTTCCCCGCCCAGCTCCCATCGGGCGGGTGCGCGGCGTCGTCTCCCGGCCGAGCGCGCTGCAGAAGGACATCTTGATCTCCCCGAGCGTGGACCTCGTCCGCCTTGAGTTCGTGCGCGTCCTGTTGTGGAAGCCGACCGGATGAGATCCGACCCGCGGCTCCGCCTGCCGCTGATGCTCATCGTTTCCCTACTCCTCCAGACAACGGTTCTGGCCCGCATCCGGTTCTTCGGCGTCATGCCGGACTTCATGCTGCTGGGGGCTGTCGCCGGCGGCAACACCGCCGGCGCCACCCGCGGCGCCACGCTGGGTTTCGCGTCCGGCATGCTGATCGACCTGTTCCTACCGACGCCGCTGGGGCTCTCGGCGCTGGTGTTCACGCTGGTGGGCTACGGGGTCGGTGTGGCCAACACCGGCGTCCTGCGGTCGGCCTGGTACATCCCGGTGCTGGTCGCCGGCGGGGCGAGCGTGGCCGGCGTCGTCCTCTACGCGCTCGTGGGTTCGGTGCTGGGTGAACAGATGGTTACGGGTCACCTGGTTACGATCGCGGCAGTGGTGGGGGTGTCCAACGCCGTGCTGGCGCCAGTCGGGGTGAGGTTCGTCGACTGGTCGCTGGGTTCGCTGAAAAAGCAGCGGTCGATCAAGGCCGGCGCCCCTCTGAGTGGATGACACAGGGTTCATGATGTCAGTCATGACAGACGGCACCGCATGACCCAGGACTCTTCGCGACTGCGCCTCGGGGTGCTGGGCATGGTCGTGCTGTCGCTGTTCTGCGCGCTGCTGGTCCGGCTCTGGTACCTCCAGGTCCTGGCGTCGCCCACGTTCAAGGTCGAGGCGCAGCACAACAGCGTGGCGGTTGTCTACACCGAGGCGCCCCGGGGCCGGATCCTCGACCGTAACGGCAAGGTGCTGGCCGACAACCGGGTGGTGCTGGCCCTCGTGGCCCGCCGGGACGAGGTGGCCAAGAAGCCCGAGGTGCTCCAGCGCATCTCCGACCTGCTCGGCGTGCCGGTCGACGAACTCAACCGCCGCATCGCCGATGAGCGCTACAGCCTGTTCAAGCCTGTCCCCATCGCCCTCGACGTGGCCAAGGACAAGCTGATCTACGTCCGCGAGCACCAGAGCGAGTTCCAGGGCATCGAGGGCCTCCAGCTGACCGAGCGGGTCTACCCCAACGGCACGCTGGCCGCGCACGTCCTCGGCACCGTGGGGGAGATCAATGACGAGGAGCTCGGGCCCCGAAAGGCCGAGGGCTACAAGGCCGGCGACACCATCGGGAAGTCCGGCATCGAGCTCACGTATGAGAAAGAGTTGCGGGGCGAGCCGGATATCGCCAAGCTCGAGGTCGACTCGGTGGGCCGGGTGCAGCGCTCACTGGGCGGCCAGGCCGCCGTCCAGGGCGACGACATCCGCCTCAGCATCGACATCGACATCCAACGCTCCGCCGAGGAGTCCCTGGCGCAGGCGATCGCCCTGGCCCGGAAGTCGACGGACTTCCTCACCGGGAAGACGTTCATCGCACCGGGAGGCACGGCGGTGGTCACCGACCCCCGCAACGGCGCGGTGCTGGCCATGGCGTCGAACCCGACGTATGACCCGAACGAGTTCACCAACGGCATCTCCGTCAAGCGCTTCGCCCAGCTGAACGACCCTGCCGGCCACTACCCCCTGAACAACCGGGCCATCCAGGGTCTCTACGCCCCGGGGTCCACGTTCAAGCTGGCCACGTCGATCGCCGCGCTCAGGACCGGCATGATCTCGTCGCGCGACACCTACAACGACCAGGGAAGCTACACCGTGACCGGCGAGCGGTCGGCCACCTTTACGAACGCTCGCGGCGCCAGGAACGGCCCGGTCGCCGTGGCCAAGGCGCTCACCGTGTCGAGCGATGTCTTCTACTACTGGCTTGGCGAGCGCTTCTGGGACGG
This sequence comes from Acidimicrobiales bacterium, assembly GCA_031370985.1. Classification (GTDB taxonomy): domain Bacteria; phylum Actinomycetota; class Acidimicrobiia; order Acidimicrobiales; family AC-14; genus CADCTB01. The sequence continues at coordinate 14,508 of JANMRJ010000797.1, read as the reverse complement.
GCGGGGCAAGTACGGCACCGCCGCCATCCAGGACGCCGCCCGCACGCTGGGCATGGGTCAGTACACCGACATCGACCTCCCGTTCGAGTCCAACGGCCGGGTATCCGACCCCGCCGGCCGGGAGAAGCTGCACAAGGACTACCCGGAGGCCTTCCCGTTCCCCGAGTGGTACACCGGCGACAACCTCAACATCGCTGTGGGCCAGGGCGATACCGCGATCACGCCGCTGCAGCTGGCGAACTCCTACGCCACGTTCGTCAACGGCGGCACCGTCTTCGCCCCCCGCGTGGCGGACGCGGTGCTCGACCGCCAGGGCCAGGAGCTACGCAAGATCGAGCCCAAGGTGCTGGGCCGCAACGAGATCCCCGCCGCCATCAGGGACCCTTTGCAGGCTGGCTTCAAGGGCGTCGTCTCCGATCCCCTCGGCACCGGGTTCGCGGCATTCGCCGGCTTCCCGCTCGGAGCGTTCCCCGTGGCCGGCAAGACGGGGACCGCCGAGGTCGCCGGCAAGCAGGACACCTCGCTGTTCACGGCCTACGCGCCGGCGGACAGTCCCCGGTACGTAATCACCGTGGTGCTGGAGGAGGCGGGTCTGGGGGCCTCCGCGGCGGCGCCGGTGGCCCGGCGGGTCCTCGAGGCCATCGCGGTGAAGGAGGGCATCGCCACCGCCCCCCCGGCGGCGGTCACCCGGGTCGACGGGAGGGACTGATGGTCCTGGTCGCCGCATGGTGATGCATGCGCCACGCAACCCGGCGGCGCCCTGGCGCCACCTCGACCTCACCCTCCTGCTGTCGACGCTCGGGATTGCCGCTATCGGGGTCCTGATGGTCTATTCCTCGACCCGGCAGAAACAGGAGTCGGCCGGCCTCGACCCCGCCTTCTTCCTCAAGCGCCAGGGTGTGTACTTCCTGTTGGGCCTGGTGGCCCTGGCCATCGTCGGGTTGGTCGATTACCGGCGCATCCGTGACTTCACCCCGATCCTGTACGGGGGTGCCGTTGTCGCCCTGCTCCTGGTGATCTCGCCGATCGGGACGTCCCGGCGGGGCACCCAGGCGTGGTTCCAGATCGGCTCGTTCCAGTTCCAGCCGTCCGAGGTGTCCAAGGTGGTGCTGATCGTCGCCCTGGCCGCCGTCCTGGCCGGGGCACGGGGCAGCTTGGGCACACCTGGCCTCCTCACCGCGCTGGGCGTGGCGTTCGTGCCGATGGCCCTGATCTACGTCCAGCCGGACCTCGGCACGAACATGGTCTTCGCCGCGGTGGTGATCGCCGTACTGCTCGTGGCCGGCGCCCGACCCCGCCACATCGCCGTGCTCACCCTCCTCGGAATCACGGCCATCGCCCTCGTCGTGCAGCTCGGGATGCTCCAGGACTATCAGCGCGACCGGCTCACTGCGTTCCTCGATCCCCAGGCGGACACCCAGCGGTCGTCGTACAACCTGCGCCAGTCCCAGATCGCCATCGCCGCCGGCGGCCTGGCCGGGCGGGGCCTGTTCGAGGGGACCCAGACCAACCTGTCGTTCGTGCCCGAGCAGCACACCGACTTCATCTTCACCGCGGTGGGGGAGGAGCTCGGGCTCGTCGGGGGTGTGACGCTGCTGGGGCTGTTCGGCGTGATGGTGTGGCGGATCTGGCGGGCCGCGGTGCTGGCGCGCGACCAGTTCGGGCGGCTGGTGTGCGTCGGCGTCCTGGCCATGCTGGTGTTCCAGATCTTCGAGAACGTCGGCATGACGATGGGTATCACCCCGATTACCGGTATTCCATTGCCTTTCATGTCCTATGGCGGCTCGGCGATGATCGCCAGCTTCGTCGGTATCGGCCTGGTCCTGAACGTCCACATGCGTCGTTTCACCTGATTCGGGGGACCTGACGCGGATCTGGCCAAGCCTCACGGGAATCTGGAAGGAGCGGTAGTATCCACCCACTGATGCCCCTCCTGCACCCCCGGATCCGGCCGTTGCTCGCCCTGATGCGGGGCCTGTTGCGCACGGTCCGCGGCGGTCGACTGGCCCGGCACCTCAATGGTGCAGCCCTCTCGCGACCGACCGCCGACGGCCGGCATCAGCCAGCTCTCGCCCCGCCCGCTGGCGGGAGAGTCAACCTCGTCCCGCCCGCTGGCGTGACGCCCAAGATCAAGCGCCTCGGCGCGCGTTGGGGGATATCCCCCGCCGCCCGCGACGGGCGCGACGCACGCCCGAGAGCGTGCCCCTCCAGAAGGGACCCATCCGATGTCGGAAGCCATTCCGAGCCCCCCGGTCGAGCCCGCTGTACCGGTTCCTGCCGCTCCCGCCGTAGCGCTCAGAGGCCCGCGAAGTACTCCTGACACGGTCGCCGGCGCGCCTGCGGAGATAGCCGCCGCGGCCCCGTCGGCCGGCGCTCCTCCGATTGACCCCGACGGCGGGTCCCGCAGTTCGTCCACCCGCCGCCGGCGCGGTTCGCGCGGTGGCCGCGGGAACCGTCGACCTGAGGACGACGAGGAAGGCGCCGAGGGTGCAGTCGTTGCCGCCGGCGCCCCCCGGCCCGAGCGGGTCCGCCCACCTCGGCCGACCGCGGTCGGCGGCGACGAGCCTGACCTGGCGGATACCCCCGGGGAAGGCCGCGCCGGCCGCCCGGAGGCGGCTGCCAAGGCGCTGGTCCGCCGGCCGACGGGCGGCGACGGGCCGAAGATCGGTGACACCCGGCCGGCGCCGGCCGCGGCGGCGGGCCAGGCCGTGCCCGCCGGCGCGGCCGGTTCGGCGCTCACCAAGCCGGGGGGCCGGCGGGGGCAGGCCGACAAGCAGGCCCGGGCCGGCGACGGTCCCGCCGTCGGCGACGACCCTGCCCCCGGCCGGGGGCTGGACGCAGACGGCGACGAGGAGAGCCAAGCCCGGAAGCGCCGGCGCCGGGGCGGCCGGGGCAAGGGCGCCGGCGCCGCCAAGGCGCTCGGTGGCACGCCGGAGCCGGAGGCGCCCGTCGAGCTCGACGAGGAGACCCTGGAGCGCCGGCGGGGCCGGGAGCGCAAGGGCAAGCCGGTCGGTCGCTACCAGATGTGCGTGCATGTGCGGCCCGAGGCCACCCAGATCGCGGTGCTCGAGGGCCGCTCGCTGATCGAGCACTACGTCTCGCGTCCGTCGGGCGACGCCGGCCAGATCCACGGCAACATCTACGTCGGCAGGGTCCAGAACGTTCTGCCCGGCATGGAAGCGGCCTTCGTCGACATCGGGACGCCCAAGAACGCCGTCCTCTACCGGGGCGACCTCCAGTTCGACACCGACGACGTCGACGAGAAGGGCCCCGGTGGTAAGGGCGGCGGCAACAAGGACAACGTCCGCATCGAGCAGCTGCTCCGGCCCGGCCAAACCGTGCTTTGCCAGGTCACCAAGAACCCGATCGGCACCAAGGGCGCCCGGCTGACCCAGGAGGTTTCCCTGGCCGGGCGGTTCGTCGTCCTCATTCCCAACTCCAGCACCTACGGCATCTCCAAGCGCCTCTCCGACGAGGAGCGCAAGCGCCTGCGCCGCATCCTCGACGAGGTCCGCCCGCCCGGCCAGGGCCTGATCGTGCGCACCGCGGCCGAGGGGGCCACCCCCGAGGAGCTGCGCCGCGACGTCGAGCGCCTCCTGCGCCAGTGGGCCCAGATCGAGGCCCTCGCCGCCCGGTCCAATGCCCCCACCCTGCTCTACCGGGAGCCCCCGCTCGCCGTGCGGGTCATCCGGGAGGAGTTCAACAAGGACTACCGGGGCGTGCTCATCGACGACATCGAGCTGCACCGGGAGGTCCACGAGTACGTCGCCGCTCTGATCCCCGAACTGGCCGACCGCATCGAGCTGTACGACGACCCGAGCCTGCCCATCTTCGAGCGCCAGCACGTCCACGAGCAGCTCCACAAGGCCCTCGACCGCAAGGTGTGGCTGCCCTCGGGCGGGTCGCTCATCATCGAGCGTACTGAGGCGCTGACGGTGATCGACGTCAACACCGGCAAGAACGTCGGCAGCTCCAACCTTGAGGAGACGGTCTACCGCAACAACCTCGAAGCGGCCGAGGAGATCGCCCGCCAGCTCCGGCTGCGCGACATCGGCGGCATCATCGTCATCGACTTCATCGACATGGAGATCCGCAAGAACCGCGAGGCCGTCCTCAAGCTGTTCAAGGACTGCCTGGCTCGCGACAAGACCCGCACCCAGGTCTTCGACATCTCCGAGCTCGGCCTGGTCGAGATGACCCGCAAGCGGGTGTCCGAGGGCCTGGTCGAGTCGTTCTCCGAGACCTGCCCCAACTGCAACGGCCGGGGCATCATCCTCGACGAAAGCCTCTTGTAGGCGTAGGGCCGCTGCTTGGTCGTCGGAGCATCCTGACAGCATCCACTGGCGAGAGCGCCTGGTGGATGGTGCAGCGAGGTTTCGCGTGGCGATGCTGTGCAGCGAGGAGGCGCCGACGACCTGCCACCGGCGCTTGCTCGTCACCCGTGCACTCACGCGGAGCGGCTTGAGCGTCGGGCACATTCGCGGGGACGGGACGGTCGTTTTGGAGGCGGATCTTGGAGCTTCGGAAGATCAAGCTCGGCCGAACGCCCTTTTCGAGGGAGAGGACCGCTTGTGGAGATCTGCACAATCGGTTTTACGAAGCACAGCGCAGAAGATTTCTTCGAGAGCCTGAGGTACCTCCACGAACCCTGATGTCCCAAAGACGGGTCGAGGATTTACCCAAGTATCTCGCGCCTTGGCTCCGGTGGCATGCTCGAGCAGCTCGGCGAGTGCGACGGTGTCGCCCTGGTCGAGGCGGTCCAGAAGGTCGGAGCGCTCCTCGACTCGCGCTCCTGCGGTAGACCGAAATCGCTCAGTGGGTGAAGGCTGCTCCGGCGGGGGACCAGGCTGGGTCAGCTAGGATGTTCCCTCATGTACGCCGTTATCAAGACCGGGGGCAAGCAGTACCGGGTGGCCCAGGGCCAGAAGCTCGATGTCGAGCGGGTCACCGCTGAGGGCGGCGAGCTGACCTTCGAGCCCCTCATGCTGGTTGACGGCGCCGCCATCACCGCCGGCACCGGTTCCCTCGCCGGCGCCAAGGTGACGGCCAAGGTGGTGGGCGAGACCCTCGGCCCCAAGGTCGTCGGGTTCCGCTACAAGAACAAGAGCAACCAGCGCCGGCACTGGGGCCACCGCCAGCAGTACACCACGATCGAGATCACCGGCATCCAGACCCCCGGAACCTCCGGGCCGGGCTCCCAGGAGGGCTGAGGCTCACATGTCAAAGACCAAAGGTGGCGGCTCAACCCGCAACGGGCGTGACTCCGCCGCCCAGCGCCTGGGCGTGAAGGTCTACGACGGCCAGGTCGTCAGCCCCGGCACGATCATCGTGCGCCAGCGCGGCACCCACTTCCACCCGGGCGAGCAGGTCGGCCGCGGCGGCGACGACACGCTCTTCGCCCTGGCCGACGGCAAGGTGAAGTTCGGCTCGCGCAAGGGCCGTCGCCTGGTCGACGTCCTCCCCGCCTAGTCTCGCCTCCGGCTCCCCTCTGGGGCCGGCGCAAGGGAGAACAACACCGTGTCCGGGTTCGTCGATGAGGCCCACCTGAACGTGCGGGGTGGCGACGGTGGCGCCGGCTCCGTGTCGTTCCGCCGTGAGGCCCATGTGCCCCGGGGCGGTCCCGACGGCGGCGACGGCGGCAAGGGCGGCGACCTCTGGCTCTACGCCGACCGTGAGGTGGCGTCGCTGCTGGCCTTCCGCGACCGGCCCCACCGCCGGGCCACCAACGGCGCCCACGGCGCCGGCGGCGCCCGCCATGGCTCCAGTGGCACCGACGTGCGGGTGCAGGTGCCCGAGGGCACGATCATCAAGGACGGGGACGGCAATGTGCTCGCCGACCTGGTCCGCGAGGGTGATAGCTGGTTGGCGGCCCGGGGCGGCCGGGGCGGGCGGGGCAACGCCCGGTTCCTGTCCAACCGTCGGCGGGCGCCGTCCTTTGCCGAGCAAGGCGAGGTGGGCGAGGAGCAGTGGCTCCACCTGGAGCTCAAGCTCATGGCCGATGTCGCCCTCGTCGGCTTCCCCAACTCCGGGAAGAGCACCCTGATCTCCCGGGTCTCGGCGGCCAAGCCCAAGATCGCCGACTACCCCTTCACCACCCTCGAGCCCCACCTCGGCGTGGTCGTCGTCGACGGGTTCGAGATGATCATGGCCGACATCCCCGGCCTGATCGAAGGGGCGAGCGAGGGCAAGGGCCTCGGCCACCAGTTCCTGCGCCACATCGAGCGGGCCCGTGCCCTGCTGGTGCTGGTCGACCTGGCGCCGTCCTCGCATGAGGCCACGCCGGCCGAGCAGACCGAGGTGCTCCTGCGCGAGCTGGTCCGGTACCGCCCGGAGCTGCTCGACCGGCCGCGCCTGGTGGTCGGCACCAAGGCCGACGCCGCCGACGGGCACCCCAACGGCGCTCTGTTCGACGGCCTGCGCATCTCGGCCGTCGTCGGCGACGGTGTGGCCGAGCTCCTCCACCGCACGGTGGCGCTGGTCGCCGAGGCCCGGGCCGAGCAGCCGGTGCCGGAGACCTACATCGTCCACCGCCCCGAGCCCGAGGGCGTGCAGGTCGAGCGGGCCGACGACGGGGCCTTCGTGGTCCTCGGTCGCCCGGCCGAGCGGGCGGTGGCCGTCAACGACCTCACCAATCCCCAGGCCCTGGAGTACGTGCGCCACAAACTCTCCCGCCTCGGCGTCGACAAGGCACTGGCCCGGGCCGGCGCCCGCCCCGGCGACATGGTGCGGGTCGGGGGCTTCACCTTCACCTACGTCGACCAGGAGATCGAGGTCGAGGGCCGCCGCCGGCGGACGAGGTGAAGGCGTGAACGTCCCACGATGAATGTCGTCGCCAAGATCGGCACCTCGTCGATTACCGACGAGCGGGGGGAGATCTCCCAGGCCGCCATCGCCAAGCTGACCACCGAGGTCGCCGCCCTGCGCAGCATGGGCCACCGGGTGGTCGTCGTGACCTCCGGGGCCATCGCCGCCGGCCTGCCCGCTCTCGGCCTCTCCGGCGCCCGCCCGACCGACATCGCCACCCTCCAGGCCATCTCCGCGGTGGGCCAGAGCCGCCTCATGGCCGCCTACGACGCCGCCCTCGGCCGCCACGGCCTGGTCGCCGGCCAGGTCCTGCTGGCGCCGCTCGACTTCATGGACCGGTCGCAGTACCTCCACGCCCGGGGCACCTTCGGCCGCCTGCTCGACCTCGGGGTGGTGCCCATCGTCAACGAGAACGACGCGGTGGCCGACGACGAGATCCGCTACGGCGACAACGACCACCTGGCCGCCCTCGTCGCCCACCTCATCTACGCCGACCTGCTCGTGCTGCTCACCGACACCGCCGGCCTCCACAGCGCGGATCCCCGGCTAGTGGCCGACGCCTCCCTCATCGAGGAGATCGTGGAGTTCGACCACGAGCTGGAGAAGATGGCCGGCGGCACGGGCACGGTACGGGGCAGCGGGGGCATGGCCTCCAAGCTGCGGGCGGCCAAGATGGCGTCCTGGTCGGGCATCCGGACGGTCATCGCCGCCGCCGATCGGCCGGCGGTGCTGTCCGCCGCGGTGGCGGCCGAGCCGGGCGTCGGCACCGTCGTGCGGCCTCGCGACCGCCGGCTTGGCGCCCGCAAGCTCTGGATCGCCTTCGCCAAGCCCTACGAGGGCGTTCTGAAGGTCGACGACGGCGCCCGCCAGGCCCTGCTGGAGCGGGGCACGTCGCTCCTGGCCGTGGGCGTGGCCGGCGTGACCGGGGAGTTCGACCCCGGCGACGCCGTCGAGATCGCCGATGCCGCCGGCACCGTCTTCGCCAAGGGCCTGGTGCGGATGAGCGCCGGCGAGCTGCGGGCCGCGGCGGGCCGGCGGACCGCCGAGCTGCCCGAGGGGGCGGCCCGGGAGGTCGTCCACCGCGACGACCTCGTCGTCACCGGCTGACCGTGCGGCGCCTGGTGGCTTTCGTGGCCTGCCTGCTGGCGCTGGCCGGGTGCGGCCGGGCCCAGGCGGTGGCCGACACCCGCCGAGCGCTGGAACGGGCCGGGTTCCGCGACGTCGACATCTCGCTACGGGCCGGCGGGGGCATCGGCGTCGCCCGGGTCTCCGCCGGCGCCGGCGGCACGCCACCGCCGGCCGACGAAGCCGCCAAAGCGGCGTGGAGCACCCTGCCGGTCCGCTTCGACCAGCTGGTCGTCGCCATCGGCGACGCGACCACCTCGTTCAGCTACGACGAGCTGGAGCGCCGGTTCGGCCCGCGGGATCCGGCGCTCGACGGCCGCCAGGTCGACGATGCGGTCGTCCGGAGCGGGCTGAAGCTCATGCTGTTGCTGACCGGCGCCGCGGTGGTGTCGGTGGGCGTCGTGGTCGCTCTTGGGTTGGCGGCGGTGCGGGCCGCCAAACGGACCCGGGCCGGCGCCTGAGCGCTCAGTCCGTTCGAGGAGTGGCGCCTCAGGCCTGGCCGACCTCGGGGGCCGGCGCCGGCTCCGAGACGGCGTGCTCACTCACGGGCTCAGCCGGCGCGGCGGCGGCAATGCCCAGCTGGGCCCGGATGGCGTCGAGGCGGGCGGTGGCCTCGGTGTTCATGGCCGCCTGCTCGACTTCGAGCATGCGGACCTCGACCGACTGGCCGGCGATCTCGGAGGTGCCGAGGGCCTTGGCGTAGCGGCTCTCGATCTTGTCGCGGACCTCGTCGAAGGTGGGGACATCCTGGCCCACCGTCTCACTCAGGCTGGCCATGGCCCGGTTCATCTGCTCCTGCATCTTGGCCTGATCGAGCTGGCCCATCAGCTTCTGCTTCTCCGCCAGCTTCTGCTGCATGACCATGGAGTTCTGCTGGACGGCCGACTTGGCCTGGTTGGCGGCCTGGGTCGACTGCAGCAGCAACTGCTTGAGCGACTCCACCTCCTTCTCGGTGGCGATGAGGCGGTTGGCGTAGGCCTCGGCCGCCGAGGTGTAGTCGAGTGCCTTGGTGGTGTCGCCCCGCTTGGCGGCCTCGTCGGCCATGGACACCGCCTGGCGGGCGGAGCCGTTGAGCTTGCCCAGCTCCTCCATCGACCGGTTGAGGCGCATCTCGGTCTGCTTCTGGTTGGCCACCACGTTGGCGGCCTGCTCGATGAGCCGGCGGTGCTGGTCCTGGGCTTCGGTGATGGCCTGCTCGAGCTGCACCTTCGGGTCGGCCATCTCGTTGAACCGGCCGGTCAGGGCGGCAGTGAGGTAACGCCATCCGCGCGAGAGGAGTTTGAACATGCCGCGAGGATAGTGAGGGGGCGGGGCCTCGGTACGATCGGGCGGCAACCCCGTGCACATCCCGTTCAACGCCTCCGAGCACTCGAGCCTCGGCGTGGAAGTCGAGCTCGAGATTGTCGACCGGCGGAGCCGGGAGCTGGCCAGCGCGGCCACATCGATCCTCAGCGAGCTCGGCGCCGGCCATCCCGGTGGCGAGCACCCCAAGGCCAAGCACGAGCTGTTCGAGTGCACGGTGGAGATCATCACCGGCATCTGCGACACCGTCGCCGAGGCCAAGGCCGATCTGGCCGCGACCCTCGCGGAGGTGAGCGCCGCAGCCGAGCGCCGGGGCTTGGCCCTGCTGTGCTCGGGCACGCACCCGTTCTCGGACTGGCACGACCAGCATGTCAGCCCCGACCCCCGCTACGCCCGCCTGATGGAGGAGATGCAGTGGCTGGCCCGGCGCATGCAGATCTTCGGCGTGCACTTCCACGTCGGGGTGCGGTCGGCCGAGAAGTCGATCGCCATCGCCAACGCCGTCGGTGCCTACATCCCCCACTTCCTGGCCCTCTCGGCGTCGAGCCCCTACTGGGGTGGGCATGACACCGGGCTGGCGTCGAGCCGGAGCAAGGTCTTCGAGAACCTGCCCACCGCCGGCCTCCCGTACCGGCTGGGGAACTGGGCCGAGTTCGAGCAGTTCATGGAAACCCTCGTCAACGCCCAGGCCATCACCAGCATCCGCGAGGTGTGGTGGGACATCCGCCCCCACCCCGACTTCGGCACCGTCGAGCTGCGCATCTGCGACGGCATTCCCCGGCTGGGCGAGGTGGCCGGCCTGGCCGCCCTGGCCCAGAGCCTCGTGGAGTGGCTCGATACCCGGATCGACCGGGGCGATACCCTGCCGGTGCCCCGGGAGTGGGTCATCCGGGTCAACAAGTGGCGGGCCGCCCGCTACGGGACCGACGCCGAGATCATCGCTGACGACCACGGCACGCGGGTACCGGTGGCCCAGGCTATCCGGGAGCTGGTGGGTGAGCTTTCCCCGGTGGCGTCGCGCCTGGGCTGCCTGGAGGAGCTCACCTCCAACCTCGACACGCTCGAGCGCGGCCCCAGCTACCTGCGCCAGCGCCGGGTGGTGGAGGCCGGCGGGACCACGGTCGACGTTGTCGACTCCCTTGTACGCGAGCTGGAGACCGACCGACCCACCTGAGGGTGGCCGGGACGCGCCGAGGGTGCCCCGTCGAGGCGGAGCACCCTGGGTCGCCCGGGAGTGGCGGTTTGTTGCACAGGGCCACCTGCGCTCTGAGAACAGTGTGCGCCCCCGACATCAACGGATGCTCCCCGGGAACCCAACATCTGCCCAACGGGCCGGCGCCAGCAATCTCGGCGGTACGACGGGCGCCCCGGGCGTAGCGTTGGCGGGTGCCCCGATCGAGTTCCCGGGCGCTGTGGCGCGTGCGGCCCTACCTCCGGCCGTACGTGCGGCAGCTGTCGACCATGATCGCCGTCTCGTTCGTCGCCATCGGCGCCAGCCTGATGGTGCCCCTCGTCATCCGTCGCATCGTCGATGGCCCCATCGCCCGAGGCGACCGGGCCGCAGTGCTGCCCCTTGCCCTTCTGGTCCTGGTGCTCGGGTTGATCGAGACCGGCCTGGCCTTCACCCGCCGCTGGATCCAGGGGGCCGCGGCGAACGGGTTCGAACGGACGCTGCGCGACGACCTGTACGCCCACCTCCAATCCCTGCCGGCGTCGTTTCATGACCACTGGCACTCCGGCCAGCTGCTCAGCCGGGCCATGGCCGACCTGGGGGTGATCCGCCGGTTTGTCGGCTTCGGCCTGGTGTTCCTGATCGTCAACAGCGTGACGTTCGTCCTGGTCATCGCCCTGCTGTTCCGCCTGTACGCCCCGCTGGCGGTGGTCACGGCGTGTTCGATCTTCCCGTTGGCGATCCTCACCTCCCGGTTCAAGCCCCGGTACCGGGCGATGTCGCGCCGGGTGCAGGACCAGCAGGGCGACCTGACCACCCTGGTCGAGGAAGCGGCGACCGGCATCCGGGTGATCAAGGCCTTCGGCCGGGCGCCCCTGGTCGTGGAGGGGTACGCGGCGTCCGCCGGTCGGCTGCGGGAGTCGTCCATCGAGAGCGCCAACCTGCGGGCGACCTTCTGGTCGTTGATCGACATGGTGCCCAACATCACCCTGATCGGGGTGCTGGTGGTGGGCGCTCTGGCCGTGGGTCGGGGCGCGCTGTCCCTGGGCGGGCTGGTCGCCTTCATCTCCATGGTGCTGATGCTGGTCTGGCCCATGGAGTCTCTCGGCAACATCGTGGCCAACGCCCGGGAGGCCGACGTCGCCGCCGGCCGCATCTTCGAGGTCTTCGACACCGTCGCGGAGATCGCCGACCGACCGGGCGCGGTCGACCTCGTCGCCTCGTCGGGCCACCTGCGCTTCGAAGGTGTCGGGTTCCGGTACCCGGGGAGCGAGGCGTGGGCGCTGCGGGGCGTCGACCTGGAGATCGAGCCGGGGGAGACCCTCGCCCTGGTGGGGACGACTGGCTCGGGGAAGACATCGCTGCTGAACCTGGTGCCCCGCCTGTACGACGTGAGCGAGGGACGGATCGTCCTCGACGGCCACGACATCCGCGACCTCACCCTCCGGTCGCTGCGGCGGGTGGTCGGGGTGGCGTTCGACGATCCCTTGCTGTTCTCGGCCAGCGTGCGGGAGAACCTGCTGCTGGGCTGGCCCGACGCCACCGACGCCGACCTGGAGACCGCGGTGGCGACGGCGCAGGCCCAGTTCGTCCACGACCTCCCGTGGGGCCTCGATACCCGGGTCGGTGAGCAGGGGCTGTCCCTGTCCGGCGGCCAGCGCCAGCGCCTGGCCCTGGCCCGGGCGATCGTCGGCCGCCCGACCGTGCTCCTCCTCGATGACCCGCTGTCGTCCCTCGATGTCCACACTGAGGCGTTGGTGGAGCGGGCGCTGGCTCAGGTGCTCGGGTCGAGCACCGCAGTGGTGGCCGTCCACCGCCCGTCGACCCTGGCCCTGGCCGACCGGGTCGCCTGGTTCTCCGCCGGCGTGCTGCGGGCGGTGGGCACCCACGCCGAGCTGGCCGCGTCCTCCGACGAGTACCGGGCCGTCCTCGGTGTCGACCGTCCCGCCGGCCGGCGCAGCGAGGAGGTGGCGTGACCGCCCCTCCGCCGGCCCGTCCGCCGGCCCATCCGCCGGCCCATCCGCCAGCCCATCCGCCAGGGCCGGCACAGGAGCTGGCGTGGCGGGGGGTGGCGGCGGAGGCGCTGGAGGACGCCCGCGGCGGCCTCGCCGCCTTCCTGCGGGCCCGGAGCCGGCGGCTGCTCGGCGCATTGCTCGCCCCCCGCCGGCGGACGATCTGCAGGCTGGCGGTCGTGGTAGTCCTGCAGACGCTCGCCAAGATGGTCGGGCCCTACCTGGTCAAGGTCGGCATCGACCGGGGCATCCCCCCGCTCACCCGGGGCGGGAGCGCCCGGGCCCTGTTCCTTGTCGTGGCCGCCTACCTGGCCGCCGCACTGGCCCAGGCGGCCCTGACTGCCGTCTTCGTTCGCACGTCCGGCCGGGTGGGCCAGGACATCCTGTACGACCTCCGCACCCGCCTGTTCGCCCACTTCCAGGGCCTCAGCCTGTCGTTTCACGAGCGGTACACCTCCGGCCGGGTGATCGCCCGCCTCACCTCCGATGTCGAGGCCATTGGGGAGCTGCTCGACACCGGCGTCAACCAGCTGGTCACGTCGGTGCTGACCCTGGTCAGCACGATCGTCGTGATGTTCGTCCTCGACGTGCCGCTGGCCTTCGTGGCCCTCGGGGCGTTCCCGTTGCTGAGCGGGCTCACGGTCTGGTTCCGCCGGCACTCCGCCCGCACCTACCGGGAGGGGCGCGCCGCGGTAGCGCTCGTCATCGTCCAGTTCGTCGAGACCCTGGGCGGCATGCGGGCCGTCCAGGCCTTCCGGCGGGAGGCCCGCAACCAAGCCATCTTCTCCGAAGTCAACGCCCGCTATGCGACGGCGAACATCCGCTCTGCCCGCCTGGCCGCTGTCTTCGGCCCCGGCACCCGGCTCATCGGCTCGGTCGCCGTGGCTGTCACCCTGCTGTTCGGTGCCCACCGGGTCATCGACGGCGCCACCACCGTGGGCGTGCTCGTCGCCTTCCTGCTCTACCTGCGCCGGTTCTTCGAGCCGATGCAGGACCTGGCCCAGTTCTTCAACACCTTCCAGTCCGCGGCCGCCGCCCTGGAGAAGCTGTCGGGGGTCCTCGAGGAGGAGTCCGCGGTCGCCGACCCCGAGGCCGGCTCGGCGGCGGCGCCGCCCGCCCCAGGCTCGAGCGGCCGAGAGCCGGAAGGCAGCGCAGTCGACATCCGCTTCGAGGGCGTCTGCTTCGCCTACCGCCCCGACCGCCCGGTCATCACCGGCCTCGACCTGCTGATCCCCGCCGGCCAGACGGTGGCGCTGGTGGGTGAGACCGGTGCCGGCAAGAGCACCATCGCCCGGCTCCTGGCCCGCTTCTACGACCCGATCGAGGGCCGGGTGCTCCTGGGCGAGGTCGACCTGCGCCGGCTCACCACCCCCGACCTGCGGGCCGCCGTGGTGATGGTCACCCAGGAGGCGTTCCTCTTCACCGGGAGCGTGGCCGACAACATCGCCTTCGGCCGCCCCGACGCCACCCGCCCTCAGATCGAGGCCGCGGCCCGAGCAGTGGGGGCGCATGACCTGTTCGCCGGCCTGCCCGAGGGCTACGACACCGTGGTCGGCAAGCGGGGCGGGCGCCTGTCCTCTGGTCAGCGCCAGCTCGTCGCCTTCGCCCGGGCGTTCCTTGCCGAGCCGCAGGTGCTGATCCTCGACGAGGCGTCGTCGTCGCTCGACGCTCCCCACGAGCGACTGGTCCAAGACGCCCTGCGCACCCTGCTGGCCGGGCGGACGGCGGTGATCATCGCCCACCGCCTCTCGACCCTCGACATCGCCGACCGAGTGTTGGTGGTCGACGGCGGCCGGATCGTCCAAGATGGTGCCCCAGCGGACCTGCGGGCCGTCGCCGGCGCCTTCCGCAGCCTCAACGAGGAGTGGGCCGAAAGCCTGGGGTGATGGAGAGAGCGGCTCTCGCTACCCTGGGCCGATGAGGACCGTGGTGCTTGGCGTTCAAGACCTGGGGCGCCTGCCGGCATCACGGGTATCACGGTGGTGGTCGGGATCGGTGTCGCTGGCGGTTGTGAAAGGCGCAGGCCGCCCTGCCGTTGTCCTGGGTGGTCGGTCCTCCTGCTGACCAGGGCTGGACATGGTCTATCTCGCAGTC
>JANMRJ010000771.1:0-4673 GCA_031370985.1 Acidimicrobiales bacterium | reverse complement strand
CCCGGCACCCACGGGGCAGACCAGGCTCGCGGGGATCCCCCCCGAGTTGCGGCACACCAGCATCTGGAGCGACGACATGGTCGCCCGGGCCGGCCTGCGCGTGGTCGACATGCCCTTCGTCACCGTCGGCGGCGGCCTCGGCTCGTTCGTGATGGTCGACTACCTCCGCATCGCCGGCGTGCCCGCCGAGCACATCCGCACCCTCACCGTCAACGACCACCCCTGGCAGAACTACGAGTACCTGCTGGCGTCGTCGCAGGTCACCCGGGAGAAGCGCATCCGCTCGGACTCCTCCTCGACGCTCGACAACATCTGGGGCTTCCCGGGCTACGCCATCCGGGAGTCGTTCGCGGCCCGCAGCATCCGTGACTTCATCGCGCCGCTGTGGAACGTCCTCACCGAGAACGTGCTGTGCGATTACTGGACCCCGAAGTCAGGGCAGGTATTCCGGTCGATGCAGCGGGAAGGCGACCGGATCGACTACTGGGGCACCCTGGCCCTGGGCCGGGCCCACGTCACCCGCCGGCGCCAGGGTGGGGGCTACTTCACGGTCCTGACGCAGGCCGACGGTAGGGACGTTGCCTATCGCAGCAGCTACGTGCACCTGGCCGTCGGCTATCCCGGCCTGGCCTACCTACCCGACCTCGTCACCTACCGCAACTGCTTCGGCGACACCCACCGGGTGGTCAACGCTTACGAGCCCCACGAGCACGTCTATGAGGAACTCAACCGTCGAGGCGGCTCCGTGATCGTCCGGGGGGCCGGCATCACCGCCTCTCAGATCCTCGACCGGCTGATCTCCGACAAGGAGCGGCTCGGCACCGACGTAACGATCATCCACCTGTTCCGCACCTTCGTCGATGGAGCCCACGGCCCGTCCCGCTTCCTGCGCCGGCGGGGCGAGTACGGCTGGGCCTACCAGGGCTTCAACTGGCCGAAGTCGGCCTGGGGCGGCCAGGCCCGCAACCGCATCCGCCGCTCCGAGGGGGAGGCGCGCGAGAAATGGCTACGGACGCTCGGCGGCACCACGACGCCCCGTCGCAAGCGGTGGCAGCGCATGCTCGAGCGAGGCCGGCGCCAGGGCTTCTACCGCATGCACGTAGGCGAGGTGCTCGATGTCGTCCCCGGCGGGCTGGGCGTCGTCGTCACCCGGCTGAAGCCCGACGACCCCGCATCGTTGCCCCTCGAGCTGGAGTCGAATTTCGTGATCGACGCCACCGGCCTCGAAGCCGACATCGCTGAGCACACCCTCCTGGCCGACCTGCTGCAACACACGGGCGCGCAGCGCAACCTGCTCGGGCGCCTCGATGTCAGCCCCCAGTTCGAGGTTCGGGGCTCACGGGCCGAGCCTGGCCGCCTCTACGCCGTGGGCGTCGCCACCCTGGGTGGGTACTTGGCCGGCGTCGACACCTTCCTGGGCCTCCAGATCGCCGCCCTCGAGGTGTGCGACGACCTGGCCCGGCAGGGGTTCTGCAAGTTCATCGGCGTCCGGCGCTCCATCACCCAGTGGTGGAAGTGGGTCCTGGGGCGCACACCATGACGTCCACTTATTTCGGGCGGGTCCAGACTCGGCTGTTCACCGTTTTCACCGTCGGGCTGTTGTGGACCCTCATCGTCACGCCGTTCCTGTCGCTGCCCGATGACGACCGGTACAAGGTGACCCTCACCACACTGGCGTGGGTGGCCGCTCTCGGCGTGTTCGTGTGGGAGCCGATCTGGCACTTCCTCCAGCAGTTCCGCTGGGAGAAGGACTGGCCGGCGATGTACCTGCTGTTGCAGGCCATCCCCGAAGCGGTGCTCGTGCGGGTCGTGCTCGACCGCGTCCTCGACGCCTCGGGCCCGGTCGGCACCGGCACGTACGCCCTCCATTTCGCCACCACCTGGCTGGCGATCTACCTGTTCGTGCAGGGTCCGATGCGGGTTCCTTTCTTGCGCTGGCGATTCCGGGGAGGACGCATCCTGTGAAGCTCGACAATGTTCGTATGGCAGTTCGATCAGGGGAGGGCATCGTCGCCCGCCTGCCCGGGGTGGTACTGGTCGTGCCCTTCGCCGGCGGGGCCGTCGACCAGGGTGCGGTCGACCGGCTGCTGGAGGAGTGCGAGAAGGGCCCGGTCGCCGGCCGGCTCGACGACCTGCGCCGCGCCGCGGAGGGCGGCGTGCCGTCCTTCGCCCTGATCGGCGAGGTGGGCGGCGGGCTGGCGGTGTTCGTCTCGGGCGACATCGACGCGGTCATCTCCGGCGGCGACCCGGTTCTGCGCCTGTCGGGCGTCGACCGCGGTGGTTGGGGCGTGCTCGTGCCGGAGGGCTTCACCACCCTTGATGTCGGCCGGGCGGGCGGCGTTGCGGTGGACCCACGGCTCGACCTGCGGGCCGGCGTGGTGGCCGGCGCCGGCGTGGTGTTGTCGCTGGCGAGCGGGCCGGCGTGGCCGGCGGCCGTCGCCCCTGCCTCGCGGCTGCAGCCGCCGCCGCCGGTCGCCGCCGCGCCGATGCCGGTGGTGGAGCCGCAGCCGATGGTCGCCGCCGCGCCGATGCCGGCGCCGGCGGCGCCGATGGCTGCGCCGGAGCCGATGGGCGCCCCGATGGCGGCGCCTGCCCCCGAACCGATGACGGCCCCGATGGCCGCCCCCGCTCCGGCCCCAACGCCCGTTGTCCCGCTGGCGGCGCCGGCCGAGTCCGCCCCCGTCGAGGTCTGGGGCATCCGCTGCAAGAAAGGCCACTTCAACGACCCCGAGGCCCGCTACTGCGGGATCTGCGGCATCCACATGGTCCAGGACAAGGTGGCCCGAGTGAAAGGACCCCGGCCGGTGCTCGGGTTCCTGGTCCTCGATGACGGCACCAGCTACAAGCTCGACACCGACTACGTCCTGGGCAGCGACCCCTACGGTCACGAGGCGGTGGTCACCGGCCAGGCCCGGCCCCTCGTCGTGCGGGCCGACGGCGATGTCATCTCGGCGGTCCACGCCCGCGTCGTCCTCAAGGACTGGGATGTCTTCGTCTCCGACTGCGGCTCGCTCTACGGCACCTACGTCTGGTCGCCGGGTGGGACCGAGTGGGAACGCCTCGGCACCGACCAGCAGGTGAAGTTGGGCGCCGGGAGCCAGGTCATCGTCGCCCAGCGCGGCTTCATGTTCCAGCCCGTGAACAAGCGCTGACCGGCGAGCGGCGATGACGGCATTCGTCTACCTCCGCCACGACCGTTTCGCCCTGACCCTGGCCGGGGTAGCTGTCGTCATCGTCGTGGCTCGGCTGGCCGGGGCGCTGTTCAAGCGCATCGGGCAGCCCCCGGTCATCGGCGAGGTGATCGCCGGCATCGCCCTCGGACCGAGCCTCCTCGGTGGGTGGTCCGACGGGCTGTTCCCGCTCGAGAGCCGGCCCCTCCTGAAGATCCTCGCCAGCCTCGGGTTGGCGGTATTCATGTTCCTCGTCGGCCTCGAACTCGACCTCAGCCACCTCGTCGGCCGGGGCCGGCGGGCATCGACCGGCGTGGCGGTGGCCGGCACCGCGGTCCCCTTCGCCGCCGGCGTGTTCCTGGCGGTGGCCCTCCACTCGACCCACAGCCAGGGCGACTTCGTGCCCTTCGCGCTGTTCATCGGCGTCGCAATGTCGACGACGGCTTTCCCGGTCCTGGCTCGCATCCTCCAGGAGCGTCACCTCTACGACACACCGCTGGGCGTCCTGACCATGGCCTCGGCGGCCGGCGACGACGTGCTGACGTGGGCCACTCTTGCCGTGGTGGTGACCATCGTGGCGTCCACCGGGGCGTGGACGCTCCCCTACATCGTCCTCCTGTGCGTCCTGTTCTCCTTATTCCTGATCCTCGTCGTCCGGCCCCGCCTGGCGCGGCACACGGACCGCTCCGTGGGCTCGACAGAAATCGCCCTTGTGGCGGCCGGGATCCTGGCCTGCGCGTTCGCCACCGCGGCGATCGGGGTCCACGAGATCTTCGGCGCCTTCTTCCTGGGCGCGGTGTTCCCCCGAGGCCAGTTCGCCGAGGAGGTACGCAACCGGCTGGAGCCCGTCGCCACCATCCTGCTCCCGGTGTTCTTCGTGACGACCGGCCTCAACGTCGACATCGGGGGGATCGGCACCACCGGGCTGTGGCAGCTGGGCCTCATTCTCTTCGTGGCCTGCGCCGGCAAGTTCGTCGGCGCCGTGCTCGGGGCCCGCTCCCAGGGCTTGGCCACGCGGGAGTCGCTGGCGCTCGGGGTGCTGATGAACACCCGCGGCCTCACCGAGTTGGTCGTCCTCAACATCGGCCGCGACCTTGGCGTGCTCGACGGCGAGCTGTTCACCCTGCTCGTCGTCATGGCCGTGGTCACAACGGTGGCCACGTCACCGCTGCTCGACTTGGTGAAGCCCGATCCCTGGCTCGGCCAGCGGACGACCAACCGGGCCGAAGGCGCAGGCTCGAGTTAGAAGGCGGCGACGCCCGTCGTCCACATCAGCGGGAACACCCACAGCGCCAAGCCGAGGGGGAGGAGCACCAGCCGGGGCGCAAGACCACGGCGGCCGCGGCTGCCGTAACGCCAGCCCTCGCCGAGGGCAGCCAGTGCGAAACAGATAACAGCGCCAAGATAGAAAAAAAACGAGACTTTGGCATCCATGGCTATTTACCAGCCTTTCCGGCAGTGGTCCTTTAGGCTTAGGTAAGCAGCAGGACGAGAATGACGATC
>JANMRJ010000748.1:0-1425 GCA_031370985.1 Acidimicrobiales bacterium | reverse complement strand
GACCCGGCGACGAGCCAGTTCATCAGCCGAGACCCACTTTCGGTCCTGACCCGTCAGCCCTACAGCTACGCCGGCGGCAGCCCCCTCAACCAGGTCGATCCCTCCGGCCTCTGCGGCGACGGCAGCTGGTGGAGCCGCAACTGGAAAACGGTCGTCGCCATCGCTGTCGTTGTCATCGTCGCCGCCGTCGTGGTCTATTTCGTCGCTCCGGCCGTGATCAGTGCCGTCTCGACATTCATGGCCGAGAGAGCCGGCGCCGCAGCAGCAGCTGCGGAGGTGGAAGCCATTGCCGGTGAGACTCCGGGTGGGGGTCTGCACAGCCCGAACTTCGTGGTGCATCCGAGTGGCGAGATTGTTCCGGTACCGGAGGGAGCGGTAAAGCCGTCGCCGGTCGAGAGTGGGAAGGGATTCAAGTTCGAGGGTGGTAGTGGCGGCCGCGGTCTCGATCCGCGAGTGACCGACGTGCGGATCATGGACCCGGTCACGGGGGGGAGGTACCCGTACCCCGATGGATACGTGACCTACGGCAACGGCTCGCAAACGGTGAACCCGTCGACCGGTCAGACGGTTTCGAACGCCGACCCCTCGGCGCACCTGCCATGGAGTCCGTGATGACCATTGACGAACTCCTGAGGAGCCCTGAGCGGCGAGACCACGTCGCGATGCCGGAGACGGACGCCCTGACCGAAGTGGATGGATTACAGGAGGCCGACCTCGTTGACGCCCGACTGATCGTCGCTGATGCTTCGCTTGCTGTCCTGTTCGATCTTCGCACCGCGTTGCAGTTCCGCATGGCCAATACCGCCGTCCTGGTGATGCATGACATCGGGCAGGTCGACTGGGCGCGCGGTGAACCGCCGGGTTCGCGGCGAGTAGCGCACTACGTGATGAGTTCGAAGCCGGGCGTCAAGGGGGGCCTCTTCACACTCGAGCTGGTGTGTCTGCGCGGGTGGCGCCTGAATGCGGTTGCTTCGTCCGCGGAGTTCTTCGTCGGCGATGTGCCGGAGCTTCCGGAGGCGCCGCCGAATTTCGTCGAGGACGATGAGCGAAAGATCGCGGCCGGTATGCCGACTTGGGAGTCGGTGTTCAAGCCCGAATGGGCGACCTTCCTCGGCCCGAGAGGCGGAGTTGGCTGACGTGGATGCGGCGCGTTCGAAGCGAGTAGATCGTGAGGAGTCCCCGAATGCAGCCAAAAGGGTCTCAACTTCTGGGAGTATCGAGCCGATACACCCTGAGACAGGATCAGGCCACGAGGCGAGGGTGGGACGTGGATCAACGGCGAGATGTGCCTGCGGAAGCAGGAGATGACCCGATCAAGCTCGAGTCCGCCGATAGCCGTCCCCGGCGCCGTCTCGGCGTCGCCATAGCCGCCGCCACCCTCGCCGCCGGGCTGATCGGGTTGGCGAGCGTCCAGGGGACGCCATC
>JANMRJ010000747.1:0-4079 GCA_031370985.1 Acidimicrobiales bacterium | reverse complement strand
CACCCGGCGACGCCGGCCCGGCCCACCCGGCTACGCCGGCTGGAGCCGCAGCTGGAGGTCGTCGAGGCGGCGCAGGAGGGCGTCGGCGTCAGTGCCGAACAGGCCGGCGATGGCCCGAATGTCGTCGGCCCGGATGGTGAGCACCCGGCCGTTGAAGTCCTGCCGACGCACCTGGATGCTGTTCAGGTACTTGTAGACCATCTCCAGCTCCGGGTCGTTGTCGACGGCCCGGAAGCGGGCCAGGTCGAAGGTGACCTTGGCCGGCCAGTTGGCCGCCGGCGAGCGGAGATCGGAGGACTCCATGCCAGCCGCAGGCGGCTCGCCGGGCACCTCGGTGGCACGGGGAAGCATTTGGTCCACAGGCACCCGGTAGAAGTCGGCCAGGCGCTGGAGCCGGGGCACGGAAATGACCCGCTCGCCCCGCTCGTAGGCCCCGAGCACGGAGGCCTTGAACTCCTGGCTGGACGCGGACTCGACCTCCTGGAGCGACAGGCGCTTCTGCCGGCGGATGGCCCGCAGACGTTGCCCGACCCGCCGCGCATAGGTCAACGCCGGCCCCACCAGCTCGGTCTCGTCGCCCAAGGCCGAACCCCCCCTTTTCCATCGACGCATCGTGAATGGTGTCGGTTTTATCCTATAGGAGAATCGCAGAGCGTGCCGGTGTGATTACCCTCCGGGGTCATCCAGTCCCTGCTGGCCCGCCGAGGCGCCGGCCACCACCCCGGCCCGGAGGGCGCAGAGCAGAGTGCCGGCGACCACGGCCGCCGTCTCGGTCCGCAGCACCGCCGGCCCCAGCCCGACCAGCGCCGGCCCGACGAACCCCGGCCCGACCAGCCCCGGCCTGACGACGGACAATTCGGCGTCGTCCCAGCCTCCTTCCGGCCCCACCAGCACCACCGGGTAGGCCAGCGCCGGCGGTCCGCCGCCGGGATGGGCCAGGGCGACGCCCGCCCCGCCGGCCAGCGCCGCGAACGGCGTCACCGCCTCGACCACCGGCAGCCACACCCGCCGGCTCTGCACCGACGCCTCCCGGGCCACCCGCCGCAGCCTGGCCACCTGGGTGGTTGCCTCACCAGCGGGCCACCGGACAACCGAGCGGGCGGCCAGGAGGGGCACGATCCGGTCGACGCCGAGCTCGGTCAGCTTCTGCACCGCCCACTCCGGCCGCTGGCCCTTGACCACCGCGAAGGCCACGGTGACCTGGGGTTTGGCGCGAACGACCCGTTCGATCTCGCCCACAGCCTCCAGCGCCGGCCCGAACCGGCACGCCAGCCGCCCGCCGGCGCCGTCGGAGACCGTCACCGCGTCGCCCGGGCGCAGCCGGAGCACCTTCTCGAGGTGGTGACGGTCCTCGGGCGACAGGACCGGCGCGCCCAGGTCCTCGACGAAGGCGTGGGCGGTGGTAGCTATTTGAAGGCGCTGCGGACTTTGGCCATAAACCCGGACTCGGCCGACGCCACGTCCTCACCCCGGGCGCCGGCGTAGAGGCGAAGCATGTCCTCCTGCTCCTTGGTGAGCTCGGTCGGGGTGTCGACCACCACCTGCACCAGCAGGTCGCCCCGGCCCCGGCCGTTGACATCGGGCACGCCCCGGCCCCGCAGCCGGAAGACCTTGCCGGGCTGGGTGCCCCGGGGGATGACCAGGTCCTCGGTGCCGTCGAGGGTCTCGTAGCGGATGTGGGCCCCGAGCGCGGCCTGAGCCATGGGGACGTGCAGCACGTGGACCAGGTCGTTGCCCTGGCGGTGGAACCGCTCGTCGGGGCGGACCTTCAGGTGCACGAACAGGTCGCCCGGTCGCCCGCCCCGGGGGCCGGCGGCGCCCCGCCCGCCGAGCTGGAGCGTGTTGCCGTCGTCCACGCCGGCGGGGATGTCGACGGTGTACGCCTTCTCCTCGGTGCGCCGGCCCTCGCCCCGGCAGTCGAGGCACGGCGTGGCGATCTCCTGGCCCACCCCGTTGCAGCGGGGGCACGGGCGAGCGGTAACCATCTGACCGAGGATCGACTGGCGGACCTGGCGGACCTCCCCCGCTCCACCGCAGGTTGTACAGGTGACCGCCGATGTGCCGGGCTTGGCGCCGGTTGCGGCGCAGGTCGCGCACGGGACGGGCACCCGCACCCGGATCTCCTTGGACGCACCGAATGCGGCGGACCGGAAGTCGAGATCGAGAGTGACCTCCATGTCGGCGCCCCGCGGCGGGCCGTTCTGGCGCCGTCCCTGCCCGAACCCGCCGCCACCCTGGCCGCCGAAGAAGTTGTTGAACAGGTCGCCGAGGCCGGCGCCGAACAGGTCCTCGAAGCCGCCGCCGGCCCCGCCGCCGGCCCCGCCGGCGCCGCTGCCTCGCAGCCCCTCAGGGCCGAACATGTCGTAGCGCCGGCGCCGCTCGGGGTCGCGGAGGGTTTCGTAGGCCACGGTGACGAGCTTGAACCGCTCCTCGGTGGCCGGGTCGCCGCCGTTGACATCGGGGTGCAGCTCGCGGGCCAGCTTTCGGTAGGCCCGCTTGAGCTCGTCCTCGTTGGCGCTCTTGGAGACGCCCAGCAACTCGTAGAAGTCCCCGATCCCGGCGGCCATGGGTGCCCTAGCCCTCGCGCAGGTGGCGCCCGAGACGGGCGCTGACGATGGCCACCGCGGCCATGGCTTGCGGGTAGTTCATGCGGGTGGGCCCGAGCACGCCGATGGTGCCGGCGTGGGACCCGTCGACCTCGTAGGGGGCGACGACGATCGAGCACTCGGCGAGGGAGTCGACACCGTGCTCGGCGCCGATGGCGACGGTGAGGCCGGTGTCGCCCAGCGCCTCCCGCAGCAGGCTGACCAGCACGTACTGCTGCTCCAGACCGGCAAGCACCTGGCGGACGGTGTCCACCGCCTGGAACGTGGAGGCCATGCGGGCCGCCCCGCCGACGAAGACCTGATCGGCCTCACTGTCATGGTAGTCCCAGAGCGCCTGGCGGGCGGCGATGACGATCCTGTCGGTGGCCGTGTCGCCGGTGGTGGGGATGGCGCGGTCGTCGGCCATTGGCCGCCCGACGACATGGGCCGCGAGGTGGGAGGCGGCGGCGGCGACCCGCTCCTCGCCCGTGCCCTCGGGGAACTCGATATGGGCCTTCTCGACGCCGCCATTGGCCAGGACCGCCACGACGACGGCGACTCTGGCGCCGAGAGCCACCAGGTGCACGGCCTTCACGTTGGCCCCCTCGTGCGGCGGGGCGACGACCAGGGCGGCGTAGGTGGTCAGGTTCGACAGGAGGCGGGACGTGTCCTGAAGCATGCGCTCCAGCTCACCGTGAGCCTTGGCGAAGAAGTCCGACACCTGGGCCCGCTCCCCGTCGGCCAGGGTGCCCGGCTCCGAGCGGAGGTCGTCGACGAAGAACCGGTACCCCTTGTCGGTAGGGATGCGGCCGGCGCTGGTGTGGGGATGGGCCAGGAAGCCCTCCCGCTCGAGCTGGGCCATCTCGTTGCGGACGGTGGCCGGCGACACCGCGAGCGCGCCGATCCGGGCGACGTGGGCCGACCCGACGGGTTGGGCAGTGTCGATGTACTCCTTCACCACCGCCCGCAGGATGGCGGCCTTCCGTTCGTCCAGCATCGTGGGTCCTCATGATACTGGGCAGCCGGCGGAGAGCATCTTGATCTCGGGACGGCACCCTTCAACCGGTCAGCGTCGGGGCGGTCCGTACCGGATGATCTCCTCGGTCGGGCCACCCCACCGCTCCGCCGTGCCACCGAGCATCCAGGCCGTGTCGCCGTCGGAGATGATTGGGCCCATTCGGAACGGGGGGAGCGTGCCGATGGCCTTCGCCGGCCCGCCATGCAGATCGATGCTCAGCACGATCGACTCAGGGTCCGGCGCCATGAAGCGGACGGCGCTCGGGGGTCTGGTGTCCACCCCGAACACCAGCAGCTGGTTGCACGCCCAGATCGCGTGGGCACCAGCGCCGGGAATGGTGCTCGCCAGCGTCGTGGCCGTGTCGGCGACAGGGTCGTAGGCGATGAGCGTCGCCGTCGTACCGCCACCCTCGAGCGGGGAGGGATCCACGGGGATCAGGATCCGCCGCCCGTCCCACACCGCGCCGGCGGGGCGCG
>JANMRJ010000721.1:0-1264 GCA_031370985.1 Acidimicrobiales bacterium | reverse complement strand
CCCCCCAGCGAAGGCCGCCATACGCGGCGGCGAAGACGATCGCCTCCCACCTGGGCCCGACGACCGCAGCGAGGGCGGCGACCTCCTCGGGTGACGCGATCTGCATCTCCTCCTCTGTTTCGGTGCCGGCGCCCTTGATCGTGCACGGCGACCGGGCGATCAGGCCGGCGTCGACGGCGGCGCCCATGACCCCCTTGAGCACCCGATAGGCCTTGGCCACGGTGTTCGGGCTGAGGTGGGTGCCGTGGAGGTCGGCCAGCCACTTGCCGATGTCGACTGTGGTGATCCGCCCCACCGGCACCTGGCCGAAGCGGGGGACGACGTGGCAGCGGAGCAGGTAGCGATAGAGGTCGGTGGTCGAGTCCTTCAGTTGCGGCGTCTTGATGGCGATCCACTGGTCCGCCCACTCCCCGAACGGCACCTGGCCGAGGCGCGGATCGTGCCAATCGCCCCGGCCCATATCGGTCTCCGTCGCGGACAGCCACCGCTGGGCCGCAGCCTTGGTGGCGAATGTGTCCGGGGCGCCGATGCGCTCCCCGATGCCGTCCCAGTACCGCGCCTGCCAGCGACCTGACGGGAGCCGCCGGACCGCTCCGAACCGCCGTCGAGTTGTCATGCCTTGCCTCCGTGTCGAGAAGGATCGTCAAGGCCGAGCGATCGGCGAGGCGCCAAGGCGCGACCCCGATCGTACGACGAGGGTGCGACCGTCGTCACCCGGTTCGCGGTGGACGGTGAGTCAACGGCCGGCGAACCCTGCGGCGGAGCGTCGAGGTTGGCCGCCGCCGGCGTAGCGGCGAGCCGCACGGCCTTCGACGCGGCGGGCGTCGAGCCACGCCTCGAGGTCGACATCGGCGAAACGGTTGCGGCCGCCAACCTTGTACCGGCTGAGCTCGTGGTCCGACACCAGCCGGCTGACGTGCCGCGCCGTCGTGCCGAGGTACTCAGCCGCCTCCTCCGTGGTGAGCATCCGACGAGCGACGATCTTCTCGTTCCGAGCCATGCCTGATCCCACTCCCTTCGCCCGGGTCGTGAACAACCTGGCCGTGCAGTCCCTGGTGGCCGCCTTCGCCGCCAACAAGGCCATGGTGGACGAGTCCGCGGCCCGGGCCGCGGTCACCGCGGGGAGCGCGGAGTGAGCGGCGGCGAGGTGACCTTGTCCGACGCCGCACCGGGCCGGCCGCCCGCCGTTCCCGAGCGGTCGGGTGCCGGTGGCGAACTGGCCGCACCGCCGGACTGGCCCGCCCCGCCTGCCCGGCCCGCCTGG
>JANMRJ010000691.1:0-8719 GCA_031370985.1 Acidimicrobiales bacterium | reverse complement strand
CGGCGGGCGTCGAGGAGAGCCTCGACCAGCGGGCCGACGACGGAGCGGGGGTCCTGGAGCCCGGTCTCGGCGGCCTCGCCCAGGCGGACGATCATGGCCCGTAGGGCGGCTCGGCCGCGATCGAGCAGGTCGGACTGGGTGGTGTCGCGGGACCAGTCGTGGAGGAGGTCGTCGAGCTCCAGGGCCACCTTCACCGCTCCGGGGGCGTCGCCGGCGCCGATCGCCGCGTCGAATGACCCCTCGATGCGGTCGATGTCGGCGATCAGGGGGTCGGCTCCGGCGCCAGCCCCGGCCGCCGGCCCACCAACAACGGCCCTGGGCGTCGGCGCGCTGCCCCCAGGCGCAGCGCCGGCCAGTTCCTCGATCCCCACGGTCGTGCCCGTCGGCAAGGCCGACATTTGGCCCTGCCGGCGCACGGTGACGGCGCCGAGGCCGGCGATGGTGGCGGTGCCGGCATCGAGGTCGAGGATGCAGGCGGTGTGCTCATCGACGCCGAGGATGAACACGTCCTCGGGCAGCATGGCCTCCAGCTGGGACAGCCGGCGCTCGCCCATGTAGCAGAACCGGGTGTCGTGGTTGCCGCCCTCGGCGTTGTTGAAATGCGGGACGATGACCGCCGGCAGCCCGATCTCGCCGGTGAGGTTGAGGCCGTCGAGCCACCGCACCGGCGCGCCCACCTTGTAGATCTCATAGACGGGGAGGGCGTACGGACCCAACGTGCATGCCGCGGCGCTGGCGAACGTCACGCAGCCGCCGGCGCCCAGCTTCTGGGCCAGCACCGCCGGCACCTGGCTCGCGGCCCACTGGGCCAGGGCGTAGGACGGGCTCCCCGGCCCGGCGAATACGTACGACGCCTCCCGCAACCGAGCCAGCATCGTCTCGTAGGCCAGCGCGTCGCCGCCGGCCTCCCGGAACGAAGCGACCACGATCTCCCGCTGGACGCTCTCCCTGAAGTAGGCCATCGCCTTGGCCGAGATGTCATCCGCGTTCTCCTGGAACCCGAACGGCGTGTCGAGCATGACCGCCGGCCCCGGCCCGGCCCGGCTCAGCAGCTCGCGGTGGACCTTGCTCATCGTCGGGCTGGTCTCGCCCGAACCCATAATGACCAACAGCCGTGCCATCGCCGCCACCTTCGAAGAAGCAGGCACCCTAGAACGCCTCGTGGAGCAGGTCGGCGAGGGCAACGGGGTGCTGGAGGTGGAGATCGTGGTCGCCGGGGGAGAACCACTCGACTCGCACCCGGGCCACGGCAGACAGCTCGTCGCCCATGGCGCTCTTCTGGACGGCCCAGTCGTCACCCGTGTCGGCCATCACCAAGAGTACGGAGACGTCGAGCGTCGGGATGATGACGGAGGGGTGGTGCTCCCACAGCGCCCGCAGGATCAGCAGGTGACGGTCAAGGGTGAGCCAGGGCCGCACTGTGCCGTCGGGGAGCCGCTCGAAGTTGGCCATGCTGGCGTCGAGGGCCCAGTCGGCCCAGTTGGGGTGGTAGCGCCGGAGCATCGACTCGATCGAGCCGGCGGGGGTGCCGGCCAGGGGCGGCGGCGTGAGGGCGGCCTTGCAGCGGTCCCACTCGGGCCACTGGCGGGCCAGCTCCAGCGCGCCACCGTCGATCCCGGCCACGCCGAGCACCCGTTCGGGCAAACGGCTGGCCAGGTCGACCACGATGTTCCCCCCGGTGGACTGGCCGACCAGGACCGCGGCCCCGAAGTCGACCGCGTCGAGGACCTTCACCAGGTCGTCGCCCATGGTGGCGAACTCGTAGCCGGCGTCGGGCTTGTCGCTGCGTCCGTGGCCCCGGAGGTCGACGCTGGCGACGGGGTGACCCAACTCGTCCAGGCGCGCGGCCACACCGTCCCAGAGCCGCCGGTTCGAGGCCAGACCATGCACGAGCAGGTACGGCACGCCGCCACCCCCGCGCCACGTGTCCACCTCCAGGGCGGTCGTCTCGTCGACCTGCACCCTCATGCTGCGGCCTCCCGGAGCCGGTCGACGAGCGCCAGCAGCTCGACCGAGGCCGACGCCGGCCGTTGCGGCGCCGCCCGACCGCGGACCACGGCGTCGAAGTGCTCCACCATGAGGCGGTAGGGGTCGACATCGTCACCGGGCAGGTCAACGATGCGGCCGTCGGCGTGCAGCACCCGACCGCGCTGTCCCGCAGCGCCGGCCGCGAACGCGTCGTCGACCAGCGCGGTGGCTTCGGTGCCCACGAGCTCGAGGTGCTGGCGCTCGGGCGCCTCGAACGACACGGCGAACGCGGCGGTGAACCCTCCGCCGAAGTCGAGCCAGCCACTGAACGACGCGTCGACGCCGGTGCCGGCCAGGATCTCGACCGATGTCACCGAGGCCGGCGGGTGGCCGGCCGCCTCGACCAGCGGGGCCAGGCAGTAGACACCGACATCGGCCAGCGCGCCGCCGCCCATCTCGGGTCTCCACCGGTGGTCGGTGCGGTCGGCGTGGGTGAAGGTGAACGTTGACCGACCGAAGCGCAACTCGCCCAGGCCGCCGCCGGCCACCAGTGCGGCGAGGGACACCGCACGGGGGTGGAACGGGCTCATGTACGCCTCCATCAGCATCACGCCGGCGGCGTCGCAGGCGTCGGCCATCGAGGCGGCCTCGGCCGCCGTGCGGGCGAGAGGCTTCTCACACAGGACGTGCTTGCCGGCCTCGGCGGCCCGCAGAGCCCACTCGTGGTGAAGGCTGTTCGGCAGCGGGATGTAGACCGCCTCGACGGCCGGGTCGGCGAGCAGTCGCAGGTAGGGCCCGAACCCCGTGCCGAGGGTGTCGCGGCTGGCCTTCGCCACCACCTCCGATGTCGGGCTGGCGGCGAGTGCGGGGAGCACCGCCTGGCGGGCCACCATCGAGGCCGCCCCCAGCACGCCCCAGCGGACCGGGTCGCTCCCGCCGGCGCCGGCGTGACCGGCACGGCGTCGCCGCCCGCGGCCGCGGACCGGGTGGCGGCTTCCAGCACGGCCACGACCTCTCGCGCCGAGCCGGCGGCCACCGCCAGCGGGTCGCCGAGCAGTAGGTGGTCGGCCAGGTTGCGGTGGAAGGCGAACGGCTGGGCCGGTGGAAGCGGAAGGCGGGTCTCCGAGACACCCGACCCGCTTTCGTACCGAGCGAGGACGAGGTCCGCCGGCGCCTCAGCGTGATGGGCGGTCTGGGCGACGTAGCCGAGGGCCGGGTCGAGGTGCTCAAAGGTCACCGGCCGGTAGTAGCCGGCAAGGGTGCCTCGGGTGCCCTGGATGTAGAGCTTGGGCCGACGGATGGCCGCCACGTCAGACGCCATGAACTCCGCCTCCCGCCCGTCGTCCCATCGCATGCGCACCCGCAGTTGGTCGACATTCGTGACGTCATGCCACACCCGCTTGTGACCGGTTGCGGTCACCGACGCCGGCGTGGTCCCGAGCAGCGCCAGGATCCAGTCGATGTGGTGCGAGCCCCAGTCATAGACCGTGCCCCCCGAAATGGTGTCCTCGGAATGCCAGGCCCGGCAGGGGTGCTCGAACCCGCCGACGAACGTCTCGATGTTGAAGACCTCCCCGAGCCGCCCGTCGTCGATCACCCGTCGCACGGCACGGAAGTCGCGGTCCCATCGCCGGCTCTGGTTGACGGTGAGCGTGCGCTCGCCAGCCGTCGCTTCGGCGATCAGGGCATCGGCGTCGGAGGTGGCCAGGCACAGCGGTTTCTCCACGACCACGTGCTTGCCCGCTCGCAGCAGAGCCATGGCCACCTCGGCGTGGAAGACCGGCGGCAGGGCGACGATGGCGATGTCGACCGCGTCATCTGCGGCCAGTTCCTCGATCGTGGCGTGGGTGCGAACGCCGGCGAAGTCGTGCTCGGCGGCCTTGCGCCGGCCGGCGTCGCGGTCGCAGACGGCCACGAACTCCAGCCCCACCGTGGCGCTGACGGCGGTCCCGTGCACGAGGCCCATGCCCCCATGCGGGCCATAGCCGACCACGCCCACGCCGAGGGGCTGCGGGGCGGGCGCCGACCGGTCTCGCAGGGCCCGCCGGAGCAGGGTTGCCAGCCGGGGTTCGCCCAGCGCGGCGTCGGTGTGACCCAGCCCGCACACGACGGTCTGGCCCCGCGCCACCACGGCCAGCCGATCGACGAAGCGGTGGCTGACCGTCAGCACCGGCAGCAACAAGGCGTCGGTGGCCTCCAGCGGGGTGAAGGCGTCGAGCACAGCAAACTCGGGGTCGATCCGTGCGGTCAGCGGGTCGTCGGCCCGCTCGACGCGGGCGACGACCTCGCCCGCCGGCACTGCGGCACCGAACTCGACGCCGGCGACCTCGCACCCGAGGGCGACAACGGGTACGCCCGCCGGTACCCCGCCGCCCGCTGCGCCGGGCCCGTCGAAGAGCACCGCATCCCCGCCGGCGCCGGCGCCCGGGGCCGGCTCCACGAACTCGACCCGGCCCTCGGTGGACGCCAGCCGCTCCAAGGCAAGGCGGCGGTCGGGCGTCAGTCGGGTGGAGACGACCACGACGGTCCTCGCCTGGCGGCCCGTACTCATGAACGAAGACCGTAGGCGACCGCGGAGGGCACCGGCGTTTGCTACGTGTCGGCCACCCAGGCCGGTCAGGTCGGTACGCTCGCCGGGTGTTCGCAGCCCTGGCTTCCGCCGCCGCCGGCTACCTGATCGGCACCGTGCCCTGTGCCGATACCGCCGCCCGGCTGGCCACCGGTGGCACCACCGATCTGCGTGACGCCGGCACCGGCAACCCCGGTGCGGTCAACGCCATGGCCGTGCTGGGCCCGTCGTGGGGCTGGGGGATCATGGCCGCCGACGTGGCCAAGGGAGTGCTGGCGTGCAGCGCCGGCCGGCGCATCGCCGGCCCGACGGGCGCCCACATCGCCGGCACCGCGGCGGTGGTGGGCCACTGCTTTCCCATGTGGAACGGGTTCCGTGGCGGCAAGGGCGTGGCCGTGAGCCTGGGCCAGTGCGCGGCGACCTTTCCTGCGTACCTGCCGATCGACCTCGCCGTGGCCTGGGCCGTGGGCCAGCGGACGGGCCGAACGTTTCCGGGCACCGCAGTGGCATCGGCCACCTGGGTGACCGCCGGCGTGCTGTGGTGGCGTAATGGTTGGCCCAACGCCTGGGGGCCGGCGCCGACGGCCGCCCTGCCCGTCTCGGCCGCGCTGAGCAGCGTGGTCATCGCCTACAAGTTCCTGACGGCGAAGATCCGGCCGTGATCGGCCCGAGAGGCCGATCCGACAAGCATTCACCGGTCCGCACTCCCGAAGGGAATGCGGCCCTGTGATCGGCCCGAGAGGCCGATCCGACAAGCATTCGCCGGTGATCGGCCTCGTCACCGACTCCAACGCCCAGCTGCCCGACGAGCTTGCTCGCCGCTACGACATCGAGGTGGTGCCCCTCACCGTCACCATCGACGGCGTGCCGTACCTGGAAGGGGTCGACCTTGACGCCGACGCCTTCTATGCCCGTTTCGAGAAGGGGCGTCCCCGGGTCTCGACCACCCAGCCCGGTCCCGGCCAGTTCGCCGCCGCCTACGAGGCGGTGGCCGAGCGGGGGGCGACGGAGATCCTGTCGGTCCACATTGGCTCGTCGGTATCAGGGACGGTGAACTCGGCCCGGCTGGCCGCTCAGGTGTCGCCCGTGCCCGTCCGCATCGTCGACACCGGCACCGCGTCCTTCGCTGTGGCCCTGTGCCTTTGGGAGGCCGCCGTCGCAGCAGAAGCCGGCGCCTCGCTGGAGGAGGCCGCGGGCGTCGCCGAGCGAGTGGGCGCCACCGTCGGCAATGTGTTCGTGGTCGGCATCCTCGACGTGGCCCGCGCCGGCGGCCGCCTGGCCGGGGATGTCACCGATGCGCCGACGACGATCCCGGTGTTGACCCTGACCGGCGGGGTGATGCGCGAGGTCGACCGCTGCGCCGGCCTCGACCAGGTCGCCGACACGATGGCCGCCCACGTGGTGGCCGGCGGCCAATCGCTGCGGGTCGGTGTCGGGCTGGCCGACGCCGGCACCCTGCCGCTGGTGACCGCGGTAGAGGATCTGCTGCGCACCGCGCCCGAGGTGGCCGAGCTCGTCCGGTACCGCATCGGGCCGAGCGTCGGCGCCCATACCGGTCCGGGGACGGTCGGCGTGATGTTCGCGTCTAGTCCGCGAGGGCGTCGATAATCTCGCCCTGGAGGTAGGTGAGGTAGTCGTAGACGGCGAAGGCGCCGGCCCGAGGGTCACGAGGGTTCTCAGGGCGCTCGTCGCCCTCCTCGGTGACATCGAGGCGGGTGCCGAGGACAAGGCGGACGTGGTTGAGCGCCCGCATCCATGCATGCAGCTGGTCCTCGTTCAATCGCGCCGCGTCCGCCGTCTCCTCCAATACCGCCAGCGCGCCGAGGTGCGACGACAGCAGCTCGTCGTGGGCCAGGAGCCGGAACTCGGTTTGGAGCTCGTCGTCGTCGGGATAGGCGACGGGGAACAGCCGGTCGATGGCGGGGTCCTCGCCGTGCTGGATGGCCGTGGCCTGGCGCACGAGCACCTCGCGGAGCTGGGGGCCGACGGAGCGGATCAGGTCCCGCTCGGCCGCGGGGATCCGGAGGTCGAACGTGCCGTCCCGGCCGCGCCGGACCCGCCGGCGCAGAGGGGTCACAGGTCCACGTTCCCTTCGGGAGAGCGCCCCAGTGAGTGCTGTCCGGACCGGCCTCCCGTGCCGGTCACTGGCGTTCCATCGTGGCCCACAGCCCGTGTTCGTGCAGGCGGAAGACATCGAGCTCCGCCTTCTCCCGAGACCCGTTGGACACCGCCGCCCGTCCCTTCTCGTGGACGTCGAGCATCAGCTTCGTGGCCTTCTCCAGGCTGTAGCCGAACAGCTTCTGGAAGACGAGGGTCACGTAGCTCATCATGTTGATCGGGTCGTTCCAGACGAGCACGACCCACGGGCTGTCGGGGGCGACCACGTCTTCGATGTCGGGCTCTTTGACCTCGACCGGAACGGCTGTCATGACGAGTTGAGCGCCACCGACCACGGCGCCACGCTACCGCCGCCGGCCTCGTCCCCCGTCGCCGACGCCGGCACGGAGAAGGCGAGGTGGAGCCGCAGGACAGCGACCCAGAGCGCGGTGGCGCCGGCGATGTGGAACCCGACCAGTAGGGCCGGCACACCCGTGAAGTACTGGAGGTAACCAATGGCGCCTTGGGCCACGAGGACGGCCAGCAGCACCTCGCTGCGCCGGAGGATGCTGTGGTCGACCCCGGCTCGCCGCAGCCGCCACATCATCACCAAAGTAAGTGCCAGGAACAGCGTTACCGCGATCCCGTGGAGCCGGCTGACATCGGGTAGCAGGAAAGGCAGCCGCTCGGCACTCTCGTCCCCGCCATGGGGGCCCGACGACGTGACGATCGTGCCGAGGAAAATAACCAGCCCGGCGCCGGCGACCTCCAGTCGACCCAGTGTCATGAGGTCGGGCCCGACCGCGGGACGGGTCGGGCCATCTGGCCTCACGGTGGACCCGACGGCCGGAGCAGTCGAGCCCGGCGGCCACCCGGCCCGGTGGTGAAGCACGACGGCGTTGGCCAGCAGGATCATCGACAGGAGGAAATGGGCCATCACGAAGCCGGGTCGCAGCTCGAACAGCACGGTGAGGCCGCCCAGCACGATCTGGCCGATCACGCCGGCCACCAGCCCCACCGACAGCCAGGTGAGGTCCTTGCGGCGGGGCTCGCGGAACAGCGAGCCGAGCACGGCCAGCATCACCGCCACGGAGACAAGGCCGGTGATCGTCCGGTTCACGAACTCGACCATGGCGTGGTACTCCCAAGGGGCCACCACGCGGTTCTTCGCACAGGTCGGCCAGTCGGGACAGCCGAGCCCCGACCCGGTGAGGCGCACGGCGCCACCGGTCACCACGATGAACACCAGCGCCAGGAGTGCGAAGAGGGTGACCCGGCGGTAGGCCGGCGGCGAAAGGGTCGGCAGGTGCATGTCCACCAGCGATCGTAAATGGTCGACGGCCCGACGGCGAGGTGGCGTTGACGGATCCTCGGGGTCGGCTCCGGGCCGAAGCTCACCCCACCCGGCTCGTATCGCTCCGAAGCGCAGCTCGATCACGGTCTGAAAGGCGAGGAGGACGGGAGCGGGCCCGATCAAGGCCCGATAGTGATCGGCCAGTGGGTTTGGCCGATCGTCGAACAGCCAGCTGATGACCTTGGTGTCCACGACAACGCCCGAGCCCAGCCTTGGCCGTCCCGCACGTAGTAGAAGTCCCCGCCCGGCGTGTGCTCACAGATCGCCGAGGGTCCCCGCACGTACGGAGCGCTGGCCCCAGCCGTGGTCTCCACGACGAGGCCAAGCAGGCCGTGAAGTGCGGTCGTCGGCCCGGCGGCGGTCCTCTCGCCCGCCCCCCGCCGGCGTACGTGTAGTTGGTGGTGTTGCCGGCCTGGGTGATCGACTTGGTTTGGCCGATTCCGGTGTAGGCGAGGTTGGACAGGGCGGCGCTGGCGGTGAGGCCGCCGTCGGCGTTGTAGGCGAAGCCGGCGTCGTCAACTGGTCGCCGCCGTTGACGCCGTTGACGCTGTGGGCGCCTCAGGACCGCTGGTGCAGTTGGTGCGCTTGGCGGCGCCCCGAGCGAGAACCGCAGCGCAGCGGAGGCTCGCAGCGACCCTTGACGCCTCGGGTGGCGTCGTGGCACCCACCACCGGCGAGTCCCCCGGTCTGGGGATTGGCACAGATCGATCCCGCCGGCACCGGGGACCGGT
>JANMRJ010000676.1:0-1181 GCA_031370985.1 Acidimicrobiales bacterium | reverse complement strand
GGTGTCCTCGACCTTGGCATTCTCGTAGTAGTAGCGGCCCTGGACGAGGCTGCTCGCGCAGTTGCCGACGCCGACGATCGCGACGCGGATCTTCTTGCCGGGCTTGTGGCCGTTGGCGTTCGAGCCGTTGCTGCTGTTGGTGCTCACGGGTGCTGATCTCCTTCTGGAGTGGTTGCGTTGGTGGCTTCGGGCGGCGCCTGCCGCGTGACGTGGAGGATCCGCTGAATCGTGGTGATGGTGGCGAGGATCGTGATCACGATGAGGACGAGGCCGAGGAAGGTCGAGCCGTCGTGGGCGACCAGGGCTTCGGGGCAGCCTCCGACGTTCGCGGGGCAGACGGTCGCAGCTACCTGAACGGCGCCGCCGCGGATCCCGGTCAGGATCAGTCCGACCGTCAGCAGGACGAGCCGGACCTCGCGCGGGGCGATCCCGACGTTGGCCATCCCGGTGCCCGGTGTGAAGCCGAGGCTCTCGGACTTGGCCCGGGTGTAGCTGACCATGAAGCTGGCCCCCATGGCCGCGGCGGCAAGGATCGCGCCGAGCTCGAACTGGCCCGCGAGGCTGCCGAGCGCGATCCCGACATACAGGACCGCCTCGCCGGCGCGGTCGAAGACCGAGTCGAGGAACGCACCGAGCCGGCTGACCTTGTTCGTGGCTCGCGCGAGCGCGCCGTCGAAGAGATCGAAGACGCCGCCGAAGATGACGAGCAGCCCGGCGGCGACCCACGCCTGCTGGGACGCCATGACCGCGGCGACGACCGAGATCCCGAAGCCGAGGACCGTCAGGGAGTTCGGCGT
The DNA here is from genome assembly GCA_031370985.1 of Acidimicrobiales bacterium. Taxonomy (GTDB): domain Bacteria; phylum Actinomycetota; class Acidimicrobiia; order Acidimicrobiales; family AC-14; genus CADCTB01. The sequence continues at coordinate 384 of JANMRJ010000676.1, read as the reverse complement.
CAGGCCGAGTCGGCCGAAGGCCAGCGCGATCGGGACCGCCACGCCGCGGACGCGAGCGCGCAGCTCCGGGGTGACGAGCGAACCACTCACGAGGCGGCCCGATCCCGCTTCGCGGACGGCGCAATGCCGAGGATGTCGGCCTGGCGGGCGGCGAAGGCGTCAAACGCTTCCGTCCGGAGTCGGCAGAACGTCTCACGGCCGATCCGGCGGGTCGTGACAAGCCCGGCCGCGCGAAGGCGGCCGACGTGCCAGGAGACGAGCGGCTGCGAGAGCCGGACCTGGGCGACGAGGTCGGCCACCGTCGCTTCGGCACCGGCGAGCGCGCGCACGATCCGGAGACGGTTCACGTCGGCGAGGGCCTTGTGCACGAGACGCAGCTCGCGC
>JANMRJ010000674.1:0-2409 GCA_031370985.1 Acidimicrobiales bacterium | reverse complement strand
CTGGTGATGTACGGCATGATCCCGAGGGCGAAGACCGCCATCTGGGTCAGCGCACCGCCGGAGAACAGGTTGAGGAAGCCCAGGACCCCGCCGCTCTCGGCTTGGCGCTGCAGGTCCTGCACCGCGGCGAAGTCGATACCGGGGACCGTGACGTTCGAACCCAGTCGGTAGAGCATGATGATGGCCAGCGTGAACAGGATCTTGTTGCGGAGATCCGTGACCTTGAAGATGTTCTTCAGGCTCGAAAGCATCTAGTCCTCATACTTCTCAGACGGTTCGGAGTTCTCGAAGGTCAAAGAGTAGTGGTCAGCGGTTGGTGAGGGCGTTGCCCTTGGCCGGCGGGCGACCGTGGTTGAACGGCGGGGGAAGCACCTCGACGGTACCTCCGGCGGCGACGATCGCGTCCTCGGCCGACTTGGAGAACCCGTGGGCCGACACCCGCAGGGCCCTGGACAGCTCGCCCCGGCCGAGCACCTTCACCAGGCCGTGCTTGTGCACCAGGCCCTTGGCCCGGAGGGTGTCGGGGGTGACCTCGTCGCCCTCGAACTCCTGGAGAGCGTCGAGGTTGACCACGACGTACTCCACCCGGAACGGGTTGCGGAAGCCCTTGAGCTTCGGGACCCGCCGGCTGAGGGGCATCTGGCCACCCTCGAACCCGGGCTTGACGGAGCCACGTGCGCCCTGGCCCTTGGTGCCACGGCCGGCGGTCTTGCCGCCCTTGCCGCCGATACCACGGCCGACCCGGCGACGAGTCTTGGTCGACCCGGGGGCCGGCTTCAGGTCATGGACCTTCATGCGAGCTCCTCTGCCGCTTCGACGGTGATGAGATGCCGGACGTTGGCCAGCATGCCGCGGACATCGGGGCTGTCGGGCAGATTTGTCTTTCGCCCGATGCCCGCCAGGCCGAGGGCCTTCATGGTCTTGCGGTGGATCGGCCGGGTGCCGATGGTGGACCTGACCTGGGTCACGTTGAGGCGGCCCACCTCAGGCCACCTCCACCGGGGTGTGGGGGCCGCGCTGGCTCTCCTGGTAGGCGCGCAAGAGCCCAGGCGGGGTGACCTCCTCGGGCGACTTGCCGCGCTTGCGGGCCACTTCGTCGGGGCGCATGAGCCCCTTGAGGCCGGCGACCGTGGCGTGAGCCACGTTGATGGCGTTCGACGACCCGAGCGACTTGGCCAGGATGTCATGCACGCCGGCCGACTCCAAGATGGCCCGGGCCGCACCGCCGGCAATGACGCCGGTACCGGGGGCGGCGGGCTTCAGCAGTACCCGGCCGGCGCCGCGCTCGCCCAGGATGGGGTGGGTGATGGTGCTGCCGGCGAGGGGGACATCGAATAGCTCCTTCTTCGCCTCCTCGATCCCCTGCTGGATGGCGGCGGGCACCTCCTTGGCCTTGCCGTAGCCCAGGCCGACCTTGCCGGCGCCGTCGCCGACGACCACCAGGGCGGTGAAGGAGAACCGGCGGCCACCCTTGACCACCTTGGCCACCCGGTTGATGGCGATGACGCGTTCTACATACGGACTCTCAGCCATCTAGAACTCCAATCCAGCTTCACGGGCGGCGTCGGCCACTGCGGCGACGCGGCCGTGGTAGAGGTTCCCGCCGCGGTCGAAGACGACCTTGGTGACGCCGGCGGCCTTTGCCCGCTCGGCGACGAGCTTGCCCACCGCGGTGGCGGCAGCCTTGTTGCCGGTCGGGCCCGACCGCAGGTCACCCTCCACCGTGCTGGCCGCGGCCAGCGTGCGGCCGGCGATGTCGTCGATGACCTGGGCGGTGACGTGCTTGTTCGAGCGGAATACAGCCAGGCGGGGACGCTCGGCGGTACCCCGGACCAGCTTGCGGACCCGGTGGTGCCGGCGCTTGCGGGCCAGCTGCTTCTTCTTCGTCGAAAAACTCACTTCGCGGCCTTCCCTGCCTTACGACGCACGACCTCGCCGGCGTAGCGGACGCCCTTGCCCTTGTAGGGCTCGGGCTTGCGGATGCTGCGGATGTTGGCCGCCACCTGGCCGACGGCTTCCTTATCGATGCCCCGCACGGTGATCTTGGTCGGCACCGGGGTCTCGAACGTGATCCCCTCGGGGGCGTCGACGGAGACGGGGTGGCTAAAACCGAGGGCCAGGTCGAGCTTGGACGGCGTGGTCGCCGCGGCCCGGTACCCGACGCCGACGATCTCGAGGTCGCGGGTGAAGCCGTCGGTGACGCCGACGACCATGTTGTTGACGAGCGAACGGGTCAGGCCGTGCAGCGCACGGTGCTGGCGCTGATCGGTCGGGCGCTCCACCAGCAGGACGCCCTCGTCCTGGCGGACGGTGATGTCGCGGGGCAGGTCTCGCTCGAGTGTCCCCTTCGGGCCGCTGACCTTGACATGGGACTCGTTCACCTCAACGGTGACGCCGGCCGGGACCGGG
>JANMRJ010000670.1:0-8039 GCA_031370985.1 Acidimicrobiales bacterium | reverse complement strand
CGACGAAGTGGCCCGCTACCTGTTCCGGCGGGTCGTGTCGTGGGGCCGGAGCAGCAACGTGTTCCTCGAGAACGGCGCCCGCCTGTACCTCGATGTCGGCAGCCACCCCGAGTACGCCACGCCCGAGTGCGACTCGGTCGAGGATCTCGTGGCCCACGACAAGGCGGGGGAGCGGATCCTCGAGAGCCTCCTGTCCAGCGCCGAGCAGCGGCTGCGGGAAGAGGGCATTCGGGGGATCGTCTACCTGTTCAAGAACAACACCGACTCGGCCGGCAACTCCTACGGCTGCCACGAGAACTACCTGACCAGCCGCCGCGACGACTTCGCTCACTACGCCGAGGTGCTGATCCCCTTCTTCGTGAGCCGCCAGATTTACGCCGGCGCCGGCAAGGTGCTCAACACGGCCCGGGGCGCCACCTACTGCGTCAGCCAGCGGGCCGAGCACATCTGGGAGGGCGTCTCCTCGGCCACCACCCGCAGCCGGCCCATCATCAACACCCGCGACGAGCCCCACGCCGACGCCGAGCGCTTCCGCCGCCTCCACGTCATCGTCGGCGACTCGAACATGAGCGAGTACGCCACGTTCATCAAGATGGGCACCACCAGCATCCTGCTGCGCATGCTGGAGGACCCGGGCGTCGTCCTTCGAGACATGACCCTCGACAACCCCATCCGGGCCATCCGCGAGATCAGTCACGACATCACCTGCACCCGCAAGGTGCGGCTGGAGAACGGGCGGGAACTGTCGGCCCTGGAAATCCAGGGCGAGTACCTCAACCGGGCCTTGCGCTACGCCGAGGCCCGCAGCCTGAGTCCGATGGAGGAGCAGGCCCTCAAGATGTGGGAGCACTGCCTCACCAAGATTGCCGTCGACCCCCTCAGCCTCGACCGCGAGTGCGACTGGGTCATCAAGTACAAGCTGATCGAGGCCTACCGGGAGCGTCACGGGCTGAGCCTCACCAGCCCCAAGGTCGCCCTGCTCGACCTCCAGTACCACGATGTCAACCGCAAGCGGGGCTTGTACTACCTGCTCCAGGACCGTGGGCTGGTCGAGCGCATCGTCACCGACGAGGCCATCGACACCGCGGTCACGACGCCGCCCCAGACCACCCGGGCCCGCCTGCGGGGCGAGTTCATCCGCAAGGCCAAGGAGCGCAAGCGCGATTACACCGTCGACTGGGTCCACCTGAAGCTCAACGACCAGGCCCAGCGCACCGTCCTGTGCAAGGACCCCTTCAAGTCCCGCGACGAGCGGGTGGAGAAGCTGATCGCTTCTCTCTGACGAACGCGACGATGCCGAGCTTCGCCACTGCCATCGTCGCTGCTATCACGTCCGAGCGGGCGGGGCTGCAGCGGGTCGACCTCGACAACGGGCGCCGGGCGTACGTGCTGACCCAGTTGATCGGGTCCGTGGCTGCCGGCGACAGGGTGGTCGTCAACACCACCGCGGTCGACTTGGGCCTGGGGACAGGCGGGTGGGACATCGTGCACTGGAACCTCTCCCGGGAGTCGTGGTCCGGGCCAGGGGGCGGGCACGTGATGAAGCTGCGCTACACCGGCCTCCAGGCCGACACCGGAGTGGCAGAGGAGGCGCAGCCCGATCTGCCGAAGCGCCTCGACGGCACCCCGGTCGTCATCTGCGACCTGCACAGCCAACTCGGGATCGTCGCCGCCGCGTTCGCGCACAGGGCGCCCGGCCGGCGGCTCGTCTACGTGATGACCGATTCGGCCGCCCTCCCGCTGGCCCTGTCCGACCTCGTCGCCGACCTACGCAGCCGGGGCGTGTTGGTCGCCGCCGTGACCGCCGGCCAGGCCTTCGGGGGTGACCATGAGGCGGTCAACATCCACAGCGCCTTGCTCGTGGCCCGAGCGGCGAGTGCGGAGGCGATCGTGGTTGGCCCTGGCCCGGGAACGGTCGGCACCGGCACGGCGCTGGGGTACGGCAGTCTTGACGCGGTCGGCACCATCGACGCAGCTACGAGGCTCGGGGGGGAGCCGATCGTGGCGGTGCGGTACTCCGGTGCCGACCCTCGGGCCCGCCACTTCGGGGTGAGCCATCACACCCGCACGGTGCTCTCGCTCGCGCAGTCGATGTCGTGGGTGCCGTACCCCTCTGACGAGCTGGCGCCGCCCGGCTGCCCCGAACAGCACCGCCTGACGCCGGTCGACGTGCCGGACATCGATCCCGGGGTCACGACGATGGGCCGGGGCGCCGCCGACGACCCGGCCTTCTTCCGGTGGTCGGCCGCGGCCGGCATCCTGGCCGCCGCTCAGCTTCTTGCTTCGAGCTGAGCCAGGGTCGCCCGGCGCAGGGCCGGCGTCTGGGCCTGGATGGTGAAGAACGCCGCCTCGCGGAGCAGCCGCTGGGCGGGGTGGTCGAGTGACATGCCCCGGCCTCCCGAGGCGACCACGAGGGCCGTCGCGGCCCGCACGGCCAGTTCCAGGCTTGCCGCCCGCGCCTCGACCTGGGCGGCGAGGTGGGCATCATCCGTGGTGCCGGCGTCGGCGAGGGCGTAGGTTCGGGCCCGAAGCTCGGCGAGTTCGCCGGCCAGCGGGGTGTCGCCCAGCAGCTGCACGCAGCGGGCGGCGAGGCCGAACGGGGCCGGATGGGGCTGAGCGGTGGCCACCCGGTCGTCGGCCTGCCAGCCGGCGAACGAGGATACGGACAGGACGTGGTCGTCGGGGACGACGAGGCCGTCGAAGGCCAGTCGCACGGTGGACGACGCGTTCATCGCCGCCATGGCCAGCGGGGCCGACGCCCGCACGCCGCGCTCATCCGCGCCCATCACGAAAAAGACCACCCGGTCGTCGAGGCGGGCGGCGACGGCGTAGAGCCCGGCCAGGCCCCAGGAGGCCGGCGCCGGCCAGCGCGTCGAGGTGCGAGCGGGGGACCACCGGCGCCCGGTCGGTAGCCTCGGCGGCCGGCGCCAGCACGTCGTCGGCCAGGCGGCGGGCGCCGGCAATGGCCGAGGCGGCCGACATCGGGACCGGTGCGCCGGCGGGCGCGTCAGTCCCGGCGCCGCCCGACGGGGCCAGGACATCGTGGACGTCGTCAGTCAGTGTGGTGGGGGCGGATGCAGTACGCGCACACCGCGTCGCCGGCCATGGCGTGGGCCAGTCGGGTGACATCGACATCGGGCCCAAGCACTTGCCGGAGCAGGGACAGCTCCAGCGAGCACACCGAGGGGTGGCGCTCGGCGACCAGGTGGATGGCGCAGTTGTTCTCGGTCAGGACGAGGGTCCCGTCGTCGCCGGCGGCCGACTCGGCCTGGTAGCCGGCCATGTCCCGGAGCCGGGCCACTTCGGCGACCTGCTCGGCCAGGTCCGCACAGCAGGCTACGGCGGCCCGGTACTGGACGACCTGCTTGTCATTGCGCCGGCTCAACGCGCCCGCCACCTCCTCGGGCGCCAGCTCGTCGAGGAGCTCCAGGGCCAGGCGGTCGTAGCGGCGAGGGAACAGCTCCATGCCCGACGCGCTCAGCCGCCAGCCCGCTGGCGGCCGTCCGGGCCCGGCCAACATGCACCTCGACTGCTCGACCAGCCCCTCACCGGCCAGGGCGGTCAGGTGCCGGCGCACCCCCACGCCGGTGATGGCGAGGTCGCGCGCCAACTCGGCAACCGTCACGCCCGGGTGTTTGCGGAGCAGGAGGAGGAGCCGCTGCCGGGAACTCACCAGCCCGAAGATTACCGGAGGATGAAGATTGGGTTCGGACGACCCTCCCATGTTGGCCCCTGCGGTCCCCCTACCATCGGGGGCATGCACCGGCTGGAGCGGTTGATCAACCTTGTTGCCGCGTTGCTGCACGCCGAGCGCCCACTCACCGCCGAGGAGCTCCGCCACCGCCTGCCGGGCTACGCGGAGGATCACGGCACGTTCCGCCGGGCCTTCGAACGCGACAAGGAAGCCCTGCGCGACCTCGGTATCCCTGTGGTCCTCGAGCCGGTCGACGACGCCGCCCAACCCGGTGTCATGGGCTACCGGATTCCCAAGGAGGCGTACTACCTCCAGGATCCGGGGCTGGCGCCCGATGAGCTGGCCGCGCTCCACCTCGCCGCGTCCGCCGTCCGGCTCGACGGGGCCAACGGGGTCGCGGCGCTGTGGAAGCTCGGCGGCGAGCTCGCCGAACAGGGCCCGAGCGGCCCAGGGAGCCCGATGGCGGGCTTGAGCGGCCCAGGGAGTCCGAGCGCTGCGGCGGTCGCCGCCCTACCGGGCACCGCCAACCTGGCCGCCGTCTTCGCCGCCATCTCCGCCCGCCGGCGCATCGGTTTCACCTACCGGGGCCGTCCGAGGCAGGTCGACCCGTGGCGTCTCTCGTTCCGCAACGGCCACTGGTACCTCGCCGGCGGGGACCACGACGCCGGCGAGGAGCGGATGTTCCGGCTCGACCGCATCGAGTCCGATGTGACCCCGACCGGCGACGAGGGCGCCTTCGAGCGGCCCACCCACGTGGGCGCCCAGCCCCCGCCGTGGCAGATGGGCGTGGAGGAAGCGCTCGCTGCCCGCCTGCTGGTCGACGCCGACCAGGCGGCCTGGGCGGCTGCCCACGTCGGCCCCGACGCGGTCGAGGAGTGGCGGCCGGACGGATCCGTGGTGCTGGCCGTGCGGGTCACCAACCGTGACGCCTTCCGCTCCTTCGTCCTCGGGTTCCTCGACCACGCCGAGGTCCTTGGCCCGCCCGAGCTCCGCGCCGAGATGGTCGAGTGGTTAGAAGCCCTGGTGAGGGGCGAAGCCCCGAGCGTGGCCCAAGCGGCCCCACGAGCGGAGGAATAGTGCCGAAGCTGAGCGCCGATGAGCGACTCCAGCGCCTGCTGGCGCTGATCCCGTGGGTGGCTGAGCGCGATGGCCCCGCGGTCGACGATGTCTGTGCACGGTTCGGCTGCACCCAGGACGAGTTGGTCGCCGACCTGGAGCTGCTGTTCCTCTGCGGGCTCCACCCGTACACGCCCGACATGCTCATCGATGTCGACATCGCCGACGGCCGGGTGTGGATCCGCTACGCCGAGTACTTCGCCCGGCCGTTGCGGCTGACGCCGGCCGAGGGGCTGGCGCTGCTGGCGTCCGGCCGCACCGTGCTGGCCGCCTCCGGCGGCGATGACGACGGACCGCTCGGTCGGGGTCTCGACAAGCTGGCCACCGCCATGGGCGTCGACGCCGGCCAGGCGGTCGAGATCGAGCTCGGCTTGGTCGCCGACGACCTCCTGCGCACCCTCCGCACCGCGGCGGCCGCGTCCCGCCAGGTCGAGATCGACTACTACTCCTTCGGCCGCGATGAGCGGACCAGCCGAGTCATCGACCCCTATGCAGTCTTCTCCGCCGGCGGTCAGTGGTACGTGTCCGGGTGGTGCCACCGGGTCGACGACGAGCGGCTGTTCCGGGTCGACCGGATCGCTACCGCGACAGTGCTCGGTTCCGCCTTCCGCCCGCCGGTCAAGGCCCCTGAGCTGGCCGCCTACCGTCCCGACGCCGGCGACCCCCGAGTCACCCTCGACCTGGAGCCACCGGCCCGGTGGGTCGTCGAGCAGTACCCGGTGGAGGAGGTGACCGAGCTCGACGGTGGGAGGCTGCGGGTGACCCTCGTCGCCAGCCAGCCGGCGTGGCTCGATCGGCTGCTGCTCCGGCTCGGCCCGCAGGCGACGGTCGTGGAAGGCGACGGCGGCCAGGTGGCGGGTGCCGCACGCCGACTGCTCGTGCGCTACCAGGGGTAGCCTCGCGGGAGATGTCCATCGAAGACGACCCCGTACTCGCCGAGGCCGCCCGGTCGGTCGCGGTCGCCGACGAGCAGGCGACGCTGGCCGACCAGCGATCGACCCAGCCGTCGATGGTGCGCAACGTCGCCGAGTGGGTGGTCATCGCCGGCGGAGCCCTGTTGGTGGCGTTCGTTATCAAGACGTTCCTGCTTCAGGCCTTCTACATCCCCTCGCTGTCCATGGCGCCCACGCTTAAGGTCAACGACCGGGTGCTGGTCAACAAGCTCAGCTACGACCTGCACGATGTCCACCGGGGCGACGTTGTGGTCTTCGAGAGTCCGCCCAATGACGGCTCGGCCACCAAGGACCTGATCAAGCGGGTCATCGGCCTGCCGGGGGACACGATCGAGGTGCGCGACGGTCGCGTCCTCATCAACGGCCAGATGCTCGACGAGCCGTACCTCAACCGCGACATCCAAACTCGCGGCCCCATGTGCCAGATCGACACCCTGCCCGGCTGTCAGGGGCAGGACAAGGTGGTCGTGCCGAACGACCGGTACTTTGTGATGGGCGACAACCGGGCCAACTCCCGTGACAGCCGGTTCATCGGGGCCATCTCCGGGTCGCTGATCATCGGCCGGGCCTTCGTGCGGGTGTGGCCGGTGCCGGCCATCGGCCTGCTCTGACCTGACCCACCAACTGGTGACGCCCACCAACTGGTGACGCTCAGTGCGCCACGTCGCACTGGGTGACCCCAGTTCGCAGCTAGCGCCAGCTAGCGCGGCTCGGCAGCTAGGGCGTGGTGGAGAAGTAGCCCTCGAGGCGGTCGGCCAGGCGGCCGATGGCGCCGACCGCCTCGCAGTCCGGGGCGGTGTCGAGGACGCACATCGAGGCCCGGTCGGCGGCGGGCACTGCGGGGTCCTCGGGGATGGCGACGAGCAGCTCGCGGTTCCGCTCGGCGGCGAAGGCCCCCATGCGCTCGATGTCGGCCGGCCCCGTGGCCCGGTTGCCGAGGAAGGCGATGTGCTCGATACCGAGCTCGAGGGCCAGTGTGTGGGTGCGATCGGCGGTCATCATGACCTTGGTCGTGGGCTGGACGACGACCAGAAGGAGGTCGACGTAGCGCAGCGTGCCGCCGGCCCAGCTCAGGTGCTCCAGGCCGGCCTCCATGTCGGCGATGACGAACGTGCCGGGGAGGTCGTTCTCGATGCGCTCGATGAAGTCACGCACGGTGACATGGGAGGTACCCGTTCAGCCAGAGCCGGCCTTCTCGGCCATCGCCCCCAACATGATGGTGACGCCGTCGGGCGCGGGCGTGCCGTACTCCTCGAGCAGTTGGACTGGCGACAAGCCTTCAGGTACCCGCCGGCGGGGGCCCGACTGGTCGAGGAACGGCCGCAGCTTGGCCGCGCCCTCCTCGCCCAAGCCGATGTTGGCGCCCAGGTTCGGGTCGGAGTCGCAGTCGATGGCGATCACCCGGTGGCCCCTGCGGGCCAGGGTTCGGGACAGGACAGCGGAGGTGGTGGTCTTCCCCACCCCGCCCTTGCCGGAAATGCCGAGGCGCATAGCCGCCGAGGCTACCGACTCACGGCAGCAAGCGGCGGATGGGGTCGACCCAGGTGTCGGGGTTGGAGGGGTCAAGTGCGACATCGGCACCCAGCGGCACCTGCGTGTCGGTCGTCACCGCCGCCACCGGGAGGAACCGGCCGCAGGCCACGGCCCGCAGCTCCATGACGAACTCTCTACCGGTCTTCTCGGTGGCGTCGATGAGTACGACGGTGGGGATGATGCCGCCGCACATCTCGGGGGTGATGGTGTCGAAGTCCCGGGTGATGAAGCGGCAGTCGGGGAGGTTGCCCTCGAGGGCGCGGGCCTTGTCCTCATCGACGCCGATGGCGAGCACTATGGACGGTGGCAGGCCGGCGTTGCGCCGGGCGCCCCCCATCTCTGCGGTGTAATCGGGCTCGGTGAACGGCTGGTCGGTGGCGTAGTCGCCCAGGAATGCGTCGATACCGGCCCGGGCGGTGAGGTCGTTGGTGGCAGTGGCCTCGTCGGTGCTCCAGACCTCCCACTGGACGATCCCCAGGGCGATCTCGGTGTAGGTGATGGCGTAGAGCAGCGAGGGGTTGCTGAGCACCGGCTTCATCCCCATCACGGCGAGTTCCATCTGGACCTGCTCGATGACATCGGATTCCCGGTTCGGCGGCTCGTTGCGGACGCTGAAGGTGCCCGGCGACACCCGGAAGCACACCTGCCACCAGCCGTCCAGGAAGAGGCAGTCACCCTCCAGGTGGGTGCTTGGGCCGAAGGCGGTGCGAGCCCCTTCATGCACGAACGCGGCGATGACTTCC
>JANMRJ010000596.1:0-1936 GCA_031370985.1 Acidimicrobiales bacterium | reverse complement strand
TCAGGTCGCCTTGGCCGGCGACGGTGACGACGTCGGCCAGGTGCTCGATGAGCGGCGCCATCGCCGTGTCGGCGGTTGAAGGGTGGAGGAGCGGAGCGAGTCGTTCCTGGAAGGCGAGCAGTCCCGACAGGCCGGTCGAGTCGGCCGTGGCGCTGCGCAGATCGATCCCGCACCGATGATCGCCTCGGCCCGATGCGGCGGGCCTCGGCACGTCGCATGTCGCCGTCTGGGCGGTGTTGATGTCCTGCAGCAGGGCTTCCTGACGTTGGCGGCGCCGCAGCGGGGACAGTTCGAGCACAACAGCGTGGCGTGGGCAGGGCAGGCGAGCTGCCATGGGAGACGCCAGCGCGCCTGCCATCTGCCGCCGCCCTCGGCCAGGCATGTGGGGCAGAACCGGCTCCAGCGCAACGGTCGGACCATCCACTTGAGCCAGCCCGAGGCGAACCTGACCCTCACCAGGTCGCGGTAGCGGACCAGCGGCCGCCACATGTCCTCGACCTGGTCGTCGGTCAGACCCGCAGCCGACGCCAAGCCGATGAGGTCACCGACACGCTTGCCGAGGGCGATGTCGGCCGCCGGTTGGCGCCAGAACGCACTCCCGGCACCGAGACGGGTGGCGAGGTCCAGGATGGGGGTGTCGAGGCGGGCCGCGTAGGCCGCCACCCAACTGTCGAGCGGCTCTCCCGGCTGCGGCGGGAGTCGGATCGGCAAGACGTATGGCGCGGCTGCGCTCACGCCGCCCCGGGCTTGGGTCGGGCGCTAGCTGAGAGCAGGCCGTGGTCGCTCGCCGCTTGCAGCTCACGGCGGGCCGCCTCGGCGGCTTCGTCGTTGCGGATGCCGTCCAGCAGGCCCTCGGTCAACCGCTCCTGGCCACTGGTGATGGCCCGCCGGCAGCCTCGGGTGATGAAGGTCATGAGCGACGCGAAGTGGCCGGTGGAGCGGATGTAGAGGTAGTCGGCGAGATCGCGGGCAAGGTCGCCCGGTCGGGCGTCGGCGAGAACCAGGTCACGCTCGATGGCCAGCAACAGCCGGCGCCAGTCACGGCGCCCCTCGTCGGTCCCGATCTCGAACGGGCTCAGAGTGAGGCGGGTCCAGCGACGGGCGGTCTGGGCGAACTGGCGATCGGCGGCGGTCAAGCCCTCGTGGAGAAGATGGCGCTGGCGTAGACCGACCCCGACGAAGACGAAGGTCACCGGGAACTGATTCGACAGCCACTTGAAGTGGTTTGCCACCTCGCGCCCGTCCCGACGGTTCATGTCCAGGAAGTGGACGTCGTCGACGACGATGAGGCGGGTCTTGCACGACGACACACAGTCAGCGGCCCGGTTGGCCAGCTGGGTGGCGTTGCCCCGCTCGGCGCCGGGGTGGCCGTAGAAGCGGCACAGCATCGAGTTGAGGCTGCGCATCGAGGTGTTCGAGGTCAGCCCGATGTAGGCCACCGGGACCCGCTGGTGGCCCTCGGCGGTGCACGGCCCGTAGAGGGCGAGGTGCCGGCGGTGGAACCCGGCTGCGAACATGACGGCCAGGGTGGTCTTGCCCAGGCCGGGGTAGGCGTCGAGCAGCGCCGAGCTCTTGACCTTGTCGCCGTCCTGGCGGTTGGACTCGATGATCTCGTCGAGGTCGGCGACGACGGTGTCCATCTGCGGTGTCAGGATCGGGCCCAGGTTGGCGTGCCAGACGCTGCGCTCCTCCTCATAGCGCAACCGGTCGGCGGCGCCGAGCTGGGCTATGGCCGGTTTGGTGAGCGTGGCCGGCCGGGCCCGGGCCGGGGCCTCGACCCGGGCGAACCAGCCCTCCTTCAGCGAGAGCGTGTAGTCCTGTTCCAAGCTCTCGAGGAAGCTCACCTGATCACGGGGAACGCGTCGTCGTAGAAGTGCTCGGCGTCGGCTTCGACATCGTCGTCGATTTCGTCCGGATCGTCGTCGTCGCCGGCGAC
>JANMRJ010000589.1:0-4862 GCA_031370985.1 Acidimicrobiales bacterium | reverse complement strand
CAGGCCGCGTCGTGCATGTCGGGGAGACGCGCGGTTACGAGGGGTACGGCAACGTCGTGATCGTGCGCTCGCGCGGTTATCAGGAGCTGTACGCGCATCTCGCCGGGTGGGGCGTGCGGGTCGGCCAGCTCGTCGTGCCGGGGCAGCGCATCGCAACCGCAGGTTGCACCGGCTGGTGTACGGGGACGCATCTGCACTTCGAGGTGCGGAGAAACGGCGAGGCGGAGAGCCCGTTTGCGACGCTGCTGCGTTCCTTCGCCGCTCCCGGGATCGTGCACCGGCCGCGCGTGCTCGTGAGCGCAGCGCCGAAGCGGCGGCCAATCCGGGTGCTCGCGTTCGTCGCCCTGCATAAGCCACTTACCTAGAGCGGGTACACTTTCGCCCGACCCGGGCGGTTAGCTCAGTTGGGAGAGCACCAGCTCGACAAGCTGGGGGTCACTGGTTCGAGCCCAGTACCGCCCACCTCTAAAGCCCGCCGGAACCGCGGACGTTGTGTCCGCGGCTCCCGACGGCGTTCTTTCGCCGATCGCCATATGACTGTCGTATCGTGGTGCCGCATCCGCGGTCAAACTCCCTGGGGCCTGCAACGTGTATACGTAGACTCTTGCCGGACTGGCGATCTAAGCGCCGCGCCGTGGGCTGCCGACCGATCCACGGATTCGCAGGGGCATCCCGAGCCGCACGACGTGGCCATTTGCCGTTGCTGACGATGCGGTCCGGTCTTCGAGGAGCAGTTCGATCGAGCGTCTGCCGAGGTCGTAATGAGGGATCGCCACTGTCGTCAACTGGGGCCGGGTCCAGGACGAGAGCGGATCGTCGTCGAACGAGATCACCGAAACATCCGCCGGGACAGCCAGACCCGCATCGGCGAGAGCGTTGAAGGCGCCGAGTGCGAGCCGGTCGTTGAGGCATACGAACGCGCGGGGCATCCTCGGGGTGGCGAGTAGCTCGCGTGCGGCTGCGTATCCGTGCTCCGGTTGCCAGTCCTCGCAGAGGATCGCGCCGCCCAGGCGCACCCCCGCGGCACCGAGGACATCTTTGATCCCTTGGAGTCGTTCGATCGCCGCGAGTGATCCGGTCGGTGTCTGGCCGCGACGTGATCCGACGCCGATGAGGCAGATCCCGTCGCGGTGACCCGCATCGAGCAACGTTTGCGCGACGGTTCGTCCGGCGTGCAGCTCGTCGGGAATCACGGAGACCAATGCGGCCGGCCGGAGCGGAACGGCATTCAGAAGGACCGCGCGGCGACCGTCGAGCGCCTTCGGAACGGCGAGCTTGCGGGTGTACATCGATGCGAGGACGATGCCGTCTACGTCACGGTCGATCATCGTCTCGAGTAGCTCTTGTTGAAGCTTGTCGTCGCCCTCTGTTTCCGCGATGAGAAGCAGATGGCCGTGGTCGCGCGCGGCCTCGAGCGCGCCTTTGATGAAGTCGCCGGCGAATGGCGTGGTCGCCACCGTGTCCGAGATGAATCCGATCGTGTGCGTCCTACCCGTGCGGAGGCTGCGCGACACGATATTCGGTCTGTAGCCTGTTTCTTGCGCGACGCGCAGCACCCGTGTCTCGACTTCGGTGGAGATGCGCATCTCCTCGCGGCGCCCTGTCAACACGAACGAGGCCGCGGTCTTCGAGACGCCTGCGCGCCGCGCGACCTCGGCCAGCGTGACGCGCTTGGTCGGCCTCACTGAGGTCGCCACATGGTCGTCGGGTGGGGTTGACATGGAGGAAGGAATGGTGTTATCTCTCGCTGCTAATTCGGTTTAGCACCCCAAGATTTCCCTGCTTCGCGGGAGTGCAGGGCTCATATAGGCAATCAGGTACCGGAAGGGAGCAGCAAATGCAAGAAGTGTTGGAGGTAGCGGGCGTTCTGGCGAAGCGGCGTCGCGCTCGGTTCCACCTTCTGGCTGGGGCAACCCTCGGCGCGCTCGTGCTGGCGGCGACGGTTGTGGCGACGCTCGTGCCGGATACGGCTTCGGGTGCAGCTAAGACAGGTGCCGCCGTAACGGCGAGTCCCACTTGCGGCAAAGGGCCCGTAACAATGAACGCGTATGTGGAAACCGGGTTCCCGGTTCCGATCGATCTGATGAACCTCTTCCACAAGCAGTATCCGAATGTGACCTGGAAGATTCGCCAGGACGCGTTCGCGACAATCACGCAGAACGCACCGCTCGTGCTTTCCGGGCCGAACGCACCGGACATCATGCGGTTGCCGCAGGTCAGCGGGCTGGTCAAGGACCACCTCCTGAAGAACCTTGACGGCTACTTCAAGGCGTTCAACTGGAACAAGTTCCCGGCGTCGCAGCTGTCCCAGGTGAGGATGCCCGTGTCGGGTCGTCCGCGTGGCACAGGTTCGCTGTGGGCTTTCGGCCTGAACTACAGCCTGACGGGCGTGTTCTACAACAAGACCCTGGCGGCGAAGGTCGGCATGACGAGCAACCCGACGACGTTGGCTCAGTTCGATGCACTGCTCGCGAAGGCGAAGGCGGCAGGGGTGACCCCGATCGTGCAGTTCAACGGCGGCGCCACCGGCGGTCTGCTGTTCCCGCTGCAACAGCTGATGGGGATCTACGGGTCGCCGGCGCCGATCAACAACTGGATCTTCCAGAAGGTGGGCGCGAATATCGACACGCCTTCCAACGTCGCGGCGGCTACGCATCTCGCCGGATGGATCAAGAGCGGGTACTTCAACTCGGACGCGAATGCGACCGACTATCCGACGATGATGAGCAAGTTCCAGCACGACGAAGGCCTATTCATGTTCGACGGTGACTGGGAGTCTGGCAATCTCGACAAGCTGATGCCGGGCAAGGTCGGGTTCTTCCTGATGCCGACGCTGAAGGCTGGTGCCCCGCACACCGCGATGTCCGCTCCGTTGACCTACGGCATCGCGGCGAAGGCCAAGCATCCTGACTGCGCCGCGTTCTTCTTCAATTGGGTTGCGACCAACCCGGCAGCTCGCAAGACGAACGTCTTCGTGGGTGGTTCCAACCCTGGCGGCCCGCCCAAGCTGCCCGTGCCGGTGTCGAAGAAGGGATCCCTGATCGCGCAGACGCTGGCGGCGGGCCGGGTCGTTGCGTCCCAGAATGGTGCGATGGACTTCATCGCGAACGCCACTGGAGCGATCTACGCGCAGTCGTGGACGCCTGAGGTGCAGAAGCTGTTCGCCGGACAGGAGACGCCGGAGAACGTCCTCAAGAAGGTGCAGTCGGACTACGTCCAGCAGGTCAAGAACGGGGGGTGATGCGCGACCAGCCGCTGAACGCGCCTCGGAGCAAGGGGAGTGCCGGCCGCGGGCGGCGCGCTGGGCAGGAGACGGCGCCGCGGACCCTGGGAGCCAGGGTCCGCGGCGGTCGTGTTCGGGGTTGGTTGTTCGTCGCCCCGGCACTGACCGCGTACGCGGTCTTCGTGCTCTGGCCGTTGATTCAGACGTTCAAGTACTCGCTCTACGCCTGGGACGGCATCGGGCCGGCGCGCTGGGTCGGTCTCGACAACTTCAAGTCCGTGTTCACCGACCAAGAACTGATCAGCGTGCTCAAGCATGCGTTCGAGCTGATTCTCTTCTTCAGCGCAATCCCCGTCGTGCTCGGTCTGGTCGTTGCGACCGTGATGCAACGCATTGCGTCGCGTCGGGTCAGCGCCGCCGCGCGCGCCGTCCTCTTCCTGCCGCAGGTTGTGCCCCTCGTCGCTGCGGGCATCGCGTGGAGCTGGGTGCTGTCGTCGACCGGCGTGGTCAACCAGATGCTGAGCGCCGTGGGGCTCGGCTCGGTCACTCGCGCCTGGCTCGGGGACTTCGGGACGGCACTGCCAGCGGTGGGCGTCATCGGCGCCTGGGTCCTGCTCGGGCTGTGCACGGTTCTGTTGCTCGCAGGGATGGCAAAGATCGATCCGACCCTCTACGAGGCGGCTCAGCTCGACGGAGCAGGGCCTCTCCGGGAGTTCTTCTCGATCACGCTTCCCGGCTTGCGTCAAGAGATCGGCGTCTGCATCACGGTCACCGTGATAGCGGCGTTGTCCGCGTTCGACATCGTCTACATCGCAACCAAGGGTGGCCCAGGGAACCAGACGCTGGTGCCGGGCCTCGAGATCTACCTGCTGGCGTTCTTCAACCGTGAGGTCGGACTGGCGTCGGCGCTTGCGGTCGTGCTGATGCTGCTCGTGTTGGTCTGCATCCTGCCGATCCAGTGGTACACGCGCAGAGGAGCGGACACGTGATCGTCGCGCGCCGGAACACGTGGCTCGGCGGTGCGCTCCTCTTCGCGCTGATGGCCCTGACGCTGCTCCCGTTCGCGAGCCTGTTCACGACGGCCCTGCACCAGTCAGGGAGCTACCCGAACGGTCTTGACTGGCCGTCGCATCCACATTGGCACAACTTCATCGAGGCATTTCACGTCGCGAACATGGCAACGATCTTCAAATCGAGCGTCCTGATCGTGGTCGGGGTCGTGCCCGTCTCGATCGCGATCGCAACGATGGCCGGCTTCGCGCTTGGCCATCTGCGCATCGTTGGCGGCAGCATCGTCTTCCTGCTGTTCCTCCTCGGCCTGACCCTGCCATTCGAGGGCGTGATCATCCCGATCTACTACGAGATTCGCGGCATGGGGCTGCTGAACACGCGCTGGGCGATCATCCTGCCGCTGATCGGCCTGTACATGCCGTTCAGCGTCTACTGGATGCGCGCGCATTTCCTGAACATGCCGGACGAGTTGTCGGAGGCGGCGCGCGTCGACGGCGCGAGCATGTGGCAGCTGTTCTGGCGCATACACGTTCCGCTGGCCCGGCCCGCCCTGGTGTCGCTCGGGATCCTGCTCTCCGTCTGGACCTGGAATCAGTTCCTGCTGACAATCGTCCTCGTCGACGACCCG
>JANMRJ010000213.1:0-6304 GCA_031370985.1 Acidimicrobiales bacterium | reverse complement strand
TCGATCGGCAACGTGCGGCGGCCCGGCTGAGCCATCGCCGAGAGGCGAAGGGAAGCGGACGCGTTCTACGAAGCGATCCACCCGCCACAGGCTTCGGCGGATGAGAGGCTGGTGCAGCGCCAGGCGTTCGCCGGGATGCTGTGGTCGAAGCAGTGGTTCCACTACGACATCGAACGCTGGCTCGACGGTGACCCTGCCGGCCCGCGGCCGCCCGAGGGCCGGAAGAACGCTCGCAACGCCGAGTGGCGCCATCTGAACAACGCCGACGTCATCTCCATGCCGGACAAGTGGGAGTACCCCTGGTACGCGGCCTGGGACCTGGCCTTCCACTGCGTCGCCCTGGCCCACGTCGATGCCGAGTTCGCCAAGGCCCAACTACTCCTCATGTGCCGTGAGTGGTACATGCACCCCAACGGCCAACTGCCGGCGTACGAGTGGAACTTCGGCGACGTCAACCCGCCCGTCCACGCTTGGGCTGCCCTGCGGGTCTTCGAGAGAAGTGGCTCGACGGACTTCGCCTTCCTGGAGCGCCTCTTCCACAAGCTGCTCCTGAACTTCACCTGGTGGGTCAACCGCAAGGACGCGGCGGGCAACAACGTCTTCGAAGGCGGCTTCCTCGGCCTCGACAACATCGGCCCCATCGACCGATCGGCCGCGTTGCCGGTCGAGGGCCGGCTGGAGCAGTCCGACGGCACATCGTGGATGGCCATGTACTGCCTCAACCTCCTCGAGATCTCCCTCGTGCTCACCGAGCACGACGACACCTACGAAGATCTGGCTACCAAGTTCTTCGAGCACTTCACCTACATCGCCACCGCCATCAACGACCGTGGCCTGTGGGACGAAGAGGACGGGTTCTACTACGACGTCCTGGCCTTCGAGTCCGGCGAGCGGGTGCCGCTGCGGGTGCGGTCAATGGTCGGCCTGCTGCCGCTGTGTGCCACCACCACTCTGGGCCAGGCCACCCTCGACCGCCTGCCCTGGTTCGCCGGCCACTTCAAGTGGTTCGCGGCCAACAAGCCCCGGTTCGTCGAGAACGTGGTCCACCACCACCGCCTCGGCGAGCATGAGGGCCGGCTGCTGTCGATCGTCGGCCCCGAGCGCCTGGTCCGCATACTGGCAACCATGCTCGACACAAACGAGTTCTTGTCCCCGCACGGTCTCCGCGCCGTGGCCGCCAGCCACCGCGAGCACCCGTTCGAGACGGTGATCGGCGGCGTGGTGTGCAGCGTCGACTACGAGCCAGGCGAGTCGACCAGCGGCCTGTTCGGCGGCAACTCCAACTGGCGGGGGCCCATTTGGATGCCGGTGAACTACCTGTTGGTCGAAGCCCTCCGCCGCTTCGCCCGCTACTTCGGCGACGACCTCACCGTCGAGCACCCCGCCGGCTCCGGCCGCCTGGTGACCCTCGACGCGGTCGCCGACGACCTCACCGACCGCCTGATCTCGATCTTCCTCGACGACGCCGGCGGCCGGCGCCCGGTCTTCGGCGACATCGAGCGCTTCCAGACCGATCCCGCCCTGCACGGCATGATCCCGTTCCACGAGTACTTCCACGGCGACACCGGCAAGGGCATCGGCGCCTCGCACCAGACGGGCTGGACCGGCCTGGTTGCCGACCTCATCGCACGCAAGGGGGCAACAGTGACCGACCATTCCGCAACCGGGGTCATCGGGAAGCGCCAGGACGCCGTCGAATGACCCAGGAAGCGCGCGGCTCGGCGACCGAGTTCGACGTCATCGTGATCGGCGCCGGCCCGGCCGGCGAGAACGTGGCCGGCCGGTGTGCCGACGGGGGTCTCACCGCGGCCATCGTCGAGCGCGAGCTGGTGGGCGGGGAGTGCTCGTACTGGGGGTGCATCCCGTCGAAGGCCCTGCTGCGGCCGGGCGACGTGATCGCCGCCGCCCGCCGGGTGCCCGGTGCGGCCGAGGCCGTGACCGGCACGATCGACGTGGCCAAAGCGCTGGCCCAGCGCGACTACATGACCAGCAACTGGGACGACGCCGGCGCCCTGGGCTGGCTCGAGTCGGAGAAGATCGAGCTGTTGCGGGGCGCCGGCCGGCTGGCCGGCGAGCGGACGGTCGAGGTCGAGGCGGCCGACGGCACCGTCACCCGGCTCACCGCCACCGTCGCCGTCGTGCTGGCCACCGGCACCAGCGCAGCCATCCCGCCCATCCCCGGCTTGCGGGAGTCCCAGCCCTGGGACAACCGCGCGGTCACCGCAGCCAAGGAGGTCCCCCGCCGGCTCCTGGTCCTGGGCGGCGGCGCCATTGGCGCGGAGATGGCCCAGGCGTTCCGCCGGCTCGGGTCTGAGGAGGTCACAGTCGTCGAGGCCGCCGCGCGCCTGCTGCCCAACGAGGAGCCCTTCGCCGGCGCCGAGGTCCAAGCCGCCTTCGAGTCCGAGGGCATCACCGTCATCACCGGCGTCAAACTCGTCGCCGCGCACCGCGACGGCGCGGTGACCGGCACGCTGGAGGACAGCCGCGAGATCGTCGCCGACGAGATCCTTGTCGCCGTGGGCCGGCGCCCGGCCACTGCCGACATCGGCCTCGACACCGTCGGCCTGGAGCCCGGCCGCTACGTCGCCGTCGACGACCAGCTGCGCGCCCAGGGCACGTGGCTCTACGCGGTGGGCGACTGCAACGGCCGGGCCCTGCTCACCCACATGGGCAAGTACCAAGCCCGTATCGCCGGCGACGTCATCCTGGGCAAGCAGGTTGCCGCGACAGCTCCCGTCCCACGGGTCACCTTCACCGACCCCCAGGTGTGCGCCGTCGGGCTGACGTTGGCCCAAGCCGAGGCCGCCGGCCTCCAGGTGGACGTCGTCACCTATCCCACCGGCAACGTGTCCGGCGCCTCCCTGCTGGGCAACGGCGTCGCCGGCACCAGCCAGCTGGTCATCGACCACGACCGCCGGGTCATCGTCGGCGCCACCTTCACCGGCCAGGGCGTGGCCGAACTGCTCCACTCCGCCACTATCGCCATCGTCGGCGAGGTCACCCTCGACACGCTCTGGCACGCCGTCCCCTCGTTCCCCACCGTCAGCGAAGTCTGGCTCCGCCTCCTGGAGGCCTACGGCCTGTGACCCCCACCCTTCCTGTCCCCGGCTCCCAGGAGGCCTGCCCATGAAAGCCCTCGCCGTCATCCCCCGCCAGCCCCACAGCGCCCACGTCCGCGACGACCACCCTGATCCGTCGCTCGACTCTGTCGCCGGCGGGCGGGGTGTCAAGGTCAGGGTCCTGCGGGTCGGCCTCGACGGTACCGACAAGGAGATCGACGCCGGCGACTACGGCGCCCCGCCTCCGGGCTTCGACTACCTCGTCACCGGCCACGAGGGCTTCGGCATCGTGACCGAGGTCGGCGACGCGGTCACCGAGGTGACCCCGGGCGACTACGTGGTGTCGATCGTCCGTCAGGCCGGCGACAGCATCTACGACTACGTCGGCACGCCCGACTTCACCACCGACGACAGCTACCACGAGCACGGCATCAACCTCGTCCATGGGTTCCTCACCGAGGCCTACGTGGAGGACGCCGGCCGGCTCGTGTCGGTGCCCGGCGGTCTCAGAGGGGTCGGCGTCCTCTTGGAGCCGACCACCGTGGTCGAGAAGGGCATCGCCCAGGCCTATGAGATCCAGCGCCGGCTCAAGGTGTGGCAGCCGAAGCGGGCCGCCGTCCTTGGCGCCGGCACCATCGGCCTCCTGGCCGCCATGGTCTTGCGGCTCCGGGGCCTCGACGTCACCGTTCTCGGCCGTGAGCACCCGCCGTACCTGAATTCCGAGCTCGTCGACGGTCTCGGGGCCCGCTATGTCAGCACCCAGCAAACGAGCCTGGCCGGCGCCGCGCAGGCCCACGGCCCGTTCGACCTCATGTTCGAGGCGACCGGGTTCTCCCCGCTGGTGTTCGAGGCCATGGGCGTGCTCGGCCGCAACGGCGTGCTGGTCCTGTCCAGCGTCACCGGTGGTGACCGTACGGTCGAGGTCCCCTCCGATGCCCTGAACCTGGGCTTCGTGCTGGGCAACAAGGTGATGGTCGGCACGGTCAACGCCAGCCGGGCCGACTTCGAGTCGGGGGTGCGTGACATCGCCATGGCCGTCGCCCGCTGGCCCGGCTGGCTGGAGCAGCTGCTCACCCACCCCATCGGTGGCCTCGACAACGCCCCCAAGGCGCTGGAGCTCCTGGGCACTCCGGGTGCCATCAAGGTCTACATCGAGGTCGCACCCCTGCCGTAGATTCAACCGAATTTGGTACGCTGCGGCACTTGAAACAAAGAGGGGGGCGGCCTTGACTCGCAGGCACACCGCAGCTCGCGGACGTATCTCGGCATTCCTGGCCGCCGCGGTGCTGGCCACCACGTGGGTCCTCGTCGCCACTGCGGCGCCGGCGAGCGCGACCGTCTTCTCGAACGCCGCCACGATCACCATGCCCGACCCAAACTGCACCGATCCGGACACGGCATCGCCCTACCCGTCGAACATCGTGGTCAGCGGCCTGACGGGAACGGTCAGCGATGTCAACGTCACGTTCACCGGTGTCACCCACGCGTTCGAGGGCGACCTCGAGTTCCTCCTGGTCGGCCCCGGCGGCGGCGCCCAGAACATCACGCTCCTGTCCGACGCCGGCACCGGCTCCCTGAGCGGCGCCACCCTGACGTTCGACGACTCGGCCGCGTCGCAGCCACCCCAGAACACGGCGTGGCCGGCGGGCACCTACAAGCCGGTCAACTACACCGAGCTAAGCGGAGCCGACACCTTCCCGGCGCCTGCTCCCGCCCCTTCGGCGAACACGACCCTTGCCGCGGCCTTCAACGGCATCGCGCCCAACGGCACCTGGAGCCTGTACATCATCGACGACGCCTGCCCCGACGCCGGCTCTATCACCGGCGGGTGGTCGCTCGACATCACCACCGCCAGCGGCGCGGCGACGACCACCTCCGTCGGCTCGTCGGTCAACCCCTCCGCAACCGGCCAGAACGTGACGTTCACCGCCACCGTCACCTCTGGCGGCAGCCCGGTCACCACCGGGACGGTCACCTTCACCGAGGGCGCCACCGTGCTGGCCGCCAACGTCGCCCTCAACGGCAGCGGGCAGGCGTCGTTCGCCAAGTCGAACTTCGCCGAGGGCAACCACATCGTCACTGCCACCTACAACGGGGTGGCCTCGTTCAATACGAGCAACGGGTCGTTGAACCAGCGGGTCAACAATGCCACGACCGTGACCGGGTCGACCTACTGCAATACCGGGCCGATCACGGTCAACGCCCTGCCCAACCCGGCCACGCCCTACCCGTCCAACATCGCCGTCACCGGCGGGCCCACCAACCTGGGCAAGGTCACGGTGGCGCTGAAGAACCTCACCCACCAGTTCCCCGACGACATCGACGTCCTGCTCGTCGGCCCGGTCGGCCAGAACCTGGTGCTCGTGTCTGATGCCGGCACGAACACCAGCAACGTCACCGCCACCTTCGACGATGCTGCCGCCGGGCAGCTGGCCCAGGGCGCGCCCTGGGGTGGCGCCGGCTCCTCCGTCACCTCCCGGCCGGTCGACTATGACCCGGCGGCGCAGGTCGACGTTTTCGCGGCCCCGGCCCCGGCCCCCTCGGCGGCCACCACCCTGGCCGCCTTCAACGGCACGAACTCCAACGGCACCTGGAGCCTCTACGTCGTGAGCGACAGCGCCCCCGACACCGGCACCTTCGCCGGTGGCTGGTGCATCACCCTCACCGCTGCGCTCCTCACCCCCACCATCACCACGTCGGCGACGACTCCAGTCACCATCGGGAGCCCCATCTCCGACACGGCCACGGTCACCGGCGCGCCATCGCCGGCGCCCACCGGCACGGTGGTGTTCACCCTCTACGGCCCGAGCAACGCCACCTGCGCCGGCCCCCCGATCTTCACCAGCGCAGCGCAGCCGCTGGCCGGCGGCCCCCCGCCCATGGCGAACTCGGGAAACTTCACCCCGACCGCCGTCGGTTCCTACAACTGGTTTGCTGTCTACAGCGGTGACACCAACTACACGTCGGTCACCAGCCCGTGCGGGTCACCCAACGAGTCGTCCGTGGTGAACCAGTCGACGGCCACCATCACGACCTCGGCCCTCACCCCGGTCACCATCGGCAGCCCGATCCGCGATGTCGCGACGGTGAGCGGCGGCGCGGCTCCGGCGCCGGCACCGACTGGCACCGTCACCTTCACCCTGTTCGGCCCGGCCAACCCGACCTGCACGGGCGCGCCGATCTTCACCAGCGCGGCCCAGCCACTGGCCGGCGGCCCGCCGCCCACCGCCACGTCGGCGAACTTC
>JANMRJ010000583.1:0-1756 GCA_031370985.1 Acidimicrobiales bacterium | reverse complement strand
AGGGCGTGCTCCCGGCGCGCAACGCCCCCGTCCGGTCGCCGCCGTCGCACGATCCGATCGGGCCCCGTCTAGCCTCGTACCATCCTGCGCAGGAGGACCGATGCCGGACCGGACGCCGACCCCCGCATGACGCTCGTGCGTCGCGTGCTCGACCGCGTCTTCCCGCGCGGCGCCCTGATCCTCTCGATCCTCTCACTCGGCTATTTCGCGATGGGCGTGCTCCGCAACAAGGCCCTCGCCTCGACGTTCGGAGCCGGCGCGGAGCTCGACGCGTACAACGCCGCATTCAAGATTCCGGAGATCGCTCTCGATGTGCTGGTCGCGGGCGGGCTGACCGCGCCGTTCGTGCCGATCTTCAACGCGCTGCGCAGGACCGACGAGCCTGCCGCCCACGACTTTGCCCGGACGGTCCTGAGCGTTGCCGTCCTCGTCATGGCCGTGATCATCCTGGTCCTGTTCCTGGTCGCGCCGGCCACCGTCGAGATCGTCGCCCCGTCCTTCGATCCAGCCACGCGCGCCCTCTACGTCGACCTGTTCCGGATCATGTGCGCGACGCCCGTCCTGTTCGCCGCGTCGATCGCGATCGGCGAGGTTCTCGTCGCCCACCAGCGCTTTCTGTTCTACGCGCTGGCGCCGATCCTGTATACCGGCGGGATCGTGGCCGGGACCGTCCTGTTCGGTCATCGCTACGGAATCCAGGCGACGGCCGTCGGGGCGCTCGGCGGGGCCGTTGCCCATCTCGGGATCCGGATGATCGGCCTGCTCCGGACGCCGTTCCGCATCCGGCCCCGGTTCGCGATCCGGACGCCGGCCTTCCGCGAGTTCGCGCGGCTGATGGTGCCGCGAATGGTCAGCCAGCCCATCGATCCGCTGACCCTGACCTTCTTCACGAATCTGGCGGCGTCGGTCGGCATCGGCGCCGTCAGCTCGTTCAACTTCGCCTCGGACTACCAGGTCGTGCCAGTCAGCCTGATCGGGGCCTCGTTCTCGCTGGCAGTCTTCCCGACGCTGGCGGCGTCATTCGCGGCCGGCGACGCCACGACCTTCCGGCGGATCCTCGGGCGGAACCTCGTGACGATCGGCGGGCTCACCGTCCTCGGGGCGATCGCGCTCGCGATCCTGGCCCATCCCCTCGTGGAGCTGCTGCTGGGCGGCGGAGCGTTCGGCCCGAACGACGTCGATCGGACCGCGACGATCCTCACCGCTTACGCCCTCTCGATCCCGCTCGACAGCATGTCCTATCCCCTGTCGCGCGCCCTGTACGCGACCCACAACACGATCCTCCAGGTACTCGCCTCGATCGCCGGGTTTGCCACGATCCTGCTCGTGGGCTCGACCCTCGTCGGCTCCATCGGGATTGTCGCGATCCCGATCGCGGCGGCCGCCGGCGGCGTGGTCAAGGTCGCGTTGCTGACCGTGTTCCTCGTGCCGCGGCTGCGAAGGATCGGGCTCGCCGCGCCGGCCTCATGAGCCGGGCCACTCTCGACCCGCGACGACCGATTCGTCAGCCGCGCGGAATCGTTGGCTCCACGACGAGGAAGTTGCCGTCCCGCACGGGATAGAGGCCCTCGGGACGCTTCCAGGGCAGGTAGTTGCGGATCATCTCGGCCGCGTCCTGGAAGGTGCCCGGTGGATCGGACTGGCCCCAGATCGACGAGTTCCGTGGGTACCACGGATCGAGGATGTAGGTCCCGCTGACCTTCGCGTCGGCGAACACGAGCGGATCGGCGTTGGCCCGGTAGCCGGTCATCACCCA